>CAYPTG010000056.1:0-9191 GCA_964413455.1 uncultured Mycobacterium sp.
ACCACCGCGTATGCGCTGATGCAGGCCACCGGGATGGTCGACGATCACCTGCAAGATTGCTGGGTTTCCGCAGCTCAGACGGGTTAGTCCCCGGGTGATTCACACGCCGCCGCTCCGATAGGGAACAATGGACCCGTAAATCGGCCCGGTTTGCGCGACCGCCCGGGCCGGTTCGGATGCGAAGGGAGCACTCGATGGCGGCGATGAAGCCCCGGACCGGCGACGGTCCCCTGGAAGCGATCAAGGAGGGGCGTGGCATCGTGATGCGGGTACCACTTGAAGGTGGCGGCCGGCTCGTCGTCGAACTGACCCCCGATGAGGCCGCCGCGCTCGGCGACGAACTCAAAGCCGTCACCAGCTAACTTCAGCAGTTCCCAAGTAGTTCCAGTTCGGCCATCAAGCCCCTGCTAGCACCCGCAGTGCGCTGTGGCCGCGACGTGCGTGTGCCTCAACGGCTAGCCATGAATGATGGTCGAGATCTTGCAGCACATTCCACAGTGCCCGTATGCGCTTGGGATCGTTGCCGGTCATCCGCGTGCGGTCGCCGACCGGGTTGCTGACCGCGCAGGACAACATCGCAGCGTCGTCAAGATGACGCGACCGGTCACGAGAGTCCGCAATGTAGGCCGCGCCTTTGAGTACCAGCGCCCCGAGAACGTCAGGGGTGCTCAACACCACGACGCCTTCGCCGGTATTCACCTCACAGTTCACCGTCTTGCGTAGGGCTGACGTGCCCCCGGGGACGGCAAATACCTTGCGGCGCAGCACCTTCGGATGCCGCATCGGCGAGAGGTGGTCAGCCACCATGACATCGACCATTTCTGCGTCGCGAACGAAACGGTGCACCGGCCCGCCGCCCACCGGTTCGCGCAACGCATACCCGAGCCGTTCCAGTTCGTAGCGGACGCCCTCGAAGGTGGCTGCACCGGTCTCGATGTGAAGGATCATGTCGACGTCGCGGGTAGTGCGGGGGATCTGCAGTCCTGCGTGTACGGCGTGCAGTTGCACCATCAGCCCACCGACCAACGTCCACTGGGTGTGTGGGATTACCCGCACGATCTCGACGACCTGCGGCCACGGCGGCGGCCATCCCCCCGCGGGTGCGTCAACCTGCCAGACGGGACGTTCCCCGTCCGAAGTCATTGCGCCAACCGCTTGGGTGCGCTCCGGTCGGAGCGGAAGTCAGCTAGCAAGCTCTCCAATACGCGTGTCCCCGCCGCCGACTCGCGGGTGTCCACAGACTCGATCAGGTCGACCGCTACGGCCGCTGTGAGCACATGATCTACCGCGTATCCGGCGTTGTCGGGCACCACTCGCACGGTGACGTCGCCGTCGATGTCTGCGACAAGCCCCAGTGCTGTGACCACATCGGCGTAGTCGCAGGCGCGCACGTATCCGTCGACGCCGCGCTCAACGGTTGTGAGATCGAACAGCTTCGAGATCGCCTCGTCGCGCAACGCGCTGACCCCGGAGCGCACCAGCCCGGTGTCGTTGCCCCATCCCCGCATTCGATGCACTGTCGCGCGCCGGCGCGTCATCCAAGAGAGTTCTGAGGCGCTACTGGCCCGTAGCCGGTGGCGCAGTCGTGACAGCGCTGCGCTATCCATCCAGTCGACGTGTTCACCGGAGAGCAGCGCAAGCCCGGCCCAGGCTGTGGCGGCGGTCCACGGGCGGCCGTTGCGGCGCGTTTGTTTAGCCAGCCGGTGTACCGAAGCGCCGTCGAGCAACAGCGCTCCGGCCACCGTGCGCGTCACGGTGAGCTCTCCGATCCGGGCGAGCCTCGCGATCTGCCGCGTCGAGACCCCAAGGGCCTCAGCACCGGCGCTCGTTGTCATCTCACCCATACATAAATGGTCGCGCACCCGACCCTTTATCGCAATACTCGCTGTTCCTAGTCGTCGCAGACCGCCCGCGACTGGCCCAGCACTCCCCGATAAATCTCCAACGTCTGCTCGGCGATCCGCGCCCAGGAGAACTCGTCGATGCAGCGCTGACGCCCGGCCGCGCCGAATCGATCCGCCGCCGCCGGATCGTCCACCAGCGCGTTGACCGCATCGGCCAGCCCGGCCTCGAACCCCCGCGGATCGTCGGCGTCGTAGTGCACCAGCGTGCCGGTGACGCCGTCGTCGACCACCTCAGGGATGCCGCCGACGTCGGAGGCCACCACCGCCGTCCCGCACGCCATCGCCTCCAGGTTGACGATCCCCAACGGCTCATACACTGACGGACACACGAAAGCCGTTGCCGCCGAAAGGATTTCCCGGATTTCATGCACCGGCAAGAAGTCCCGCACCCAGAACACCCCGCTGCGCTCAGCCGCCAGGTCGTCGACCGCGGCCTTGACTTCCGCCCCGATCTCCGGGGTGTCCGGGGCGCCCGCGCACAGCACCAGCTGCACATCCGGGTGGAACCGGTGCGCCGCCGCAATCAGATGCGGCACCCCCTTTTGCCGGGTGATCCGGCCGACGAACGCCACCATCGGCCGCGACGGGTCCACCCCCAGCTCGGCCAGCACCGACTCCTCGGCGTCCGGCGCCGCCGGGTACCAGACGTCGGAGTCGATCCCGTTCTTGACCACATGCACCCGCGCCGGGTCCAACCCCGGATAGGCATCCAACACGTCACCGCGCATCCCGGAACTCACCGCGATCACCGCGTCGGCCGCACACACCGCGGTGCGCTCCACCCACAGCGACACCCGGTAGCCGCCGCCGAGCTGCTCGGCCTTCCACGGCCGCAGCGGCTCCAGCGAATGCGCGGTCAGCACATGCGGCACCCCGTGCAGCAACGACGCGATATGCCCGGCCATCCCGGTGTACCAGGTGTGCGAATGCACCACCGTCGCCCCGGCCGCCGCGTTGGCCATCCGCAGGTCGGCCGACAGGGTGGCCAGCGCCGGATTGGCCTCGGCCAGCGCCGGATCGGGCTGATGCACAAACGCCGTCTCCCGCGGCGCCCCCATGCAGTGCACGTCCACCTCGCACAGCCGACGCAGCTGGGCCACCAGCTCGGTCACATGCACCCCGGCCCCGCCGTAGACCTCGGGCGGATACTCCCGCGTCATCATCGCCACCCGCATACCGCTGACGGTAACGCTCGGCAGGGCCGTCCGGGGGCCGGAACGGCCAACCGCTCCCAGGCCGGAACCGCCAATGCCCTATCCCAGCGCCCCGCCGATAGCTAGGTTGATTCCATGAGGGAGATGCCACACGTGCTGGGCATCGTGTTGGCCGGCGGCGAAGGCAAACGGCTCTACCCGCTCACCGCGGACCGGGCCAAGCCCGCCGTCCCGTTCGGCGGCGCCTACCGGCTCATCGACTTCGTGCTGTCCAACCTGGTCAACGCCCGATACCTGCGTATCTGCGTGCTCACCCAGTACAAGTCGCATTCGCTGGACCGGCACATCTCGCAGAACTGGCGGCTCTCCGGCCTGGCGGGGGAGTACATCACCCCGGTGCCCGCCCAGCAGCGACTCGGCCCGCGCTGGTACACCGGCTCCGCCGACGCCATCTACCAGTCGCTCAACCTCATCTACGACGAGGATCCCGACTACATCGTGGTGTTCGGCGCCGACCACGTGTACCGGATGGACCCCGAGCAGATGGTCAAGTTCCACATCGAAAGTGGTGCTGGCGCAACGGTTGCCGGCATCCGGGTGCCCCGCGCGGAAGCCAGCGCGTTCGGCTGCATCGACGCCGACGAGTCCGGCCGCATCCGCAGCTTCGTGGAAAAACCCGCCGACCCGCCCGCCGTCCCGGACAACCCGGACCAGACGTTCGTGTCGATGGGCAACTACATCTTCACCACCAAAGTGCTGCTCGACGCCATCCGCGACGACGCCGAGGACGACACCTCCGATCACGACATGGGCGGCAACATCATTCCCCGCCTGGTCGACGACGGCATGGCCGCGGTCTACGACTTCAGTAACAACGAGGTGCCCGGTGCCACCGAACGCGACCACGGCTACTGGCGTGACGTCGGCACCCTGGACGCCTTCTACGACGCCCACATGGACCTGGTCTCGGTGCACCCGGTGTTCAACCTCTACAACAAGCGCTGGCCGATCCGCGGCGAGTCGGAGAACCTGGCCCCGGCCAAGTTCGTCAACGGCGGCTCGGCCCAGGAGTCGGTGGTCGGTGCGGGCAGCATCATCTCGGCGGCCTCGGTGCGCAACTGCGTGCTGTCCAGCAACGTCGTGGTCGACGACGGCGCGATCGTCGAGGGCAGCGTGCTGATGCCCGGCGTGCGGGTCGGCCGCGGGGCGGTGGTCCGACGGGCGATCCTGGACAAGAACGTCGTCGTCGGCCCCGGCGAGATGGTCGGCGTGGACCTGGAGAAGGACCGCGAACGCTTCGCGATCAGCGCCGGCGGGGTAGTGGCCGTCGGCAAAGGCGTGTGGATTTAGCCCGAGGCAATCGGACCTAGCCGGCCGGCCGCCTACGCCCCCGCCGCCGCAACAGCGACACCGCACCCCAGATCAGCGCGATCAACACCACCAGCACCAGCACCGGCACCAGGATCGCGATGAACGTCAGGCCGACGCTGGTGACGTCCTCCACGGTGCTCAACACCGGCGCGGCCACCCCGGCAGTAGCCACATTGGCCGCCGGCCGCACCGCGCTCTTGGTCAGGTGCACCACCAGCGCGGTGACCACCCCGATCGCCACCGGCCACCAGTGCCCGCCGTGGGCGAACGCACCGGGGTCGGTGACCGCGGCGGTCTGCGCGGCGGTGCCCGAGCCGAACACGATGCCCCCGGAGGTGGGCCGGACCAGCGTCTGCACCGTGTCGTTGACCGAATCCAGCGCCGGAACCTTGTCGGCGACGATCTCCACCAGCAGCAGCGCCGCCACGATGGCGATCACCCAGCCGTTGGCCAGCCAGGCCCAGCCCGGCGGCAGGTGCACCAGGCCGGTGAACCGGTCCAGCAGCCCCATCGACAGCAGCGGAATGTAGGCGTTCAGCCCGGCCGCGCTGGCCAGGCCGAAGCCGGTCATCAAGTCCATGGTTGACCTCCCCTGACGCTCCGAAGATGCCCCGAACTAATCCCTCGCCGCGACCAGTATCCCGTCACCCAACGGAATCAGCACCGGAGTTAGCCGCTCATCCTCGGCGATCAGCCGCGCGGCCTCCCGCACCACCGTCACCTCCGCGTCGTGGGCGTCGGGGTCACCGGCCCGCCCGTCCAGCGCCGCGCGGTGCACCACGATCACCCCGCCCGGGCGCAGCAGCCGAACCCCCTCGACCACGAAATCGGCCTGATCGGCCGGCCGGGCGTCGATAAACACCAGGTCGTAGGACTCGTCGGCCAGCCGGGTGAGCACCTCTTGGGCCCGCCCGCCGATCAGCCGGGTCCGTCCCGGGCCGATTCCCGCCTCGGTGAACGCCTGCTTGGCCAGCCGCTGATGCTCCGGCTCGATGTCGATGGTGGTCAGCACCCCGTCTTCGCGCATCCCGGACAGCAGCCACAGCCCGCTGACCCCCGCCCCGGTGCCCACCTCGACGACGGCCTTGCCGCCGGCCACCCGGGTCAGCAGGCTCAGCAGCGACCCCACCGCGGGGGTGACGGCGCCGGCCCCGGCCTCGGCGGCCCGTTCCCGCGCGGCGGTGACGATCGCGTCTTCGGAGATCGACCCCTCGGCGTGGGCGAGCATCCGGTCGGCCCGGCTGCGCGCATCGTCGCTGGTGGACATGCCCGCCAGCGTAGAGCCGTCGCGGCCTGCCCGGTCGCCGCCACGCAGGTGCGCCCGGCGAAATTGTCGACGTGCCCGCAATTTCAGGCTAGTAAAGACCGGACGACGAGCCGCCAAAGCCGGGTAATTGGACCCACTTTCGGCGCATTAGACGACCCGCCGATAAATGTCTAAGAGAATTGCTCACAATTTACTCATAGACGTCGTATTTTCCGACGTCTCGGCTGGTAGGCACCTTGCGAACGGTCCTACTCTCAGTTGGCAATTAATGGGCTCACAGTGGGTACACAAGGTAGTGGGGAAAAGTGACCGACATGGAAAGCCGTAGCGCGTTGTTAGGGAATACCCCCGGGCCGGCTCATGTTGTGACGGTTGACGCGCTGCCCCCGGCGACGCACCGACCTTGGGAGGATCCCACGATCACCACACTGACGGCCCCGCTGACCATGTCGCGCGTCGGACAGGGTGCCGAAGCCGACTGGGTCGAGCCGTCCGAAGAGCCGCAGGGCACTGCGGTGTTCGACGCGACCGGCGACCGTACCGCCATGCCGTCCTGGGATGAACTCGTGCGTCAGCACGCCGACCGGGTCTATCGACTGGCCTACCGGCTCTCCGGTAACCAGCAGGACGCCGAGGACCTCACCCAGGAGACCTTCATCCGGGTGTTCCGCTCGGTGCAGAACTATCAGCCCGGCACCTTCGAGGGCTGGCTGCACCGCATCACGACGAACCTGTTCCTGGACATGGTTCGCCGCCGCGCCCGCATCCGGATGGAAGCCCTGCCGGAGGACTACGACCGGGTGCCGGCCGACGAGCCCAACCCCGAGCAGATCTACCACGACTCCCGGTTGGGGGCGCAGCTGCAAGCCGCGCTGGCGTCGCTGCCGCCGGAGTTCCGCGCCGCGGTGGTGCTGTGCGACATCGAAGGCCTGTCCTACGAGGAGATCGGCGCCACCCTCGGGGTGAAGCTGGGCACTGTGCGCAGCCGCATCCACCGCGGACGCCAGGCGCTGCGGGACTACCTCGCCGCGCACGGCTATTCCGAGGCCGAGTCGGTCTAACCCCCGCCTCAGCTAATTACTGGTCTGTCATGCCATGTCATCACGCCCCGTTTGCGATAGCCGTACGACGATCAAGCGGCGTAGCCGCGTTGAGGAGTGCGGCAATTGGGCTAGATTCGCTCTGAGAGCCCTGCACAGCGAAAGCCCATTCGGGTTGCAGGGCCGGAGAGGAGTGCCGACGGTGGTCGATCCGGGCGATGCTTTCCGTCGGGCGCTGTCCTGGCTGCCGCAGAATTTCGTCTCGGTCGACGACGCCGCGCGCAACGCGCCGCGCCAGTTCAGCTCCACCGACCATCTGTCCACCGAGGCCATCGCCGCCTACGTCGACGGCGAGCTGCCGATGAAGGCGCATCTGCGCGCCGGCAGCCACCTCACGCTGTGCCAGCAGTGCGCCGCCGAGGTCGAGGCCCAGGGCCAGGCCCGCGCCGCGCTGCGCGACAGCCGACCGGTGACCATGCCCAGCACCCTGATGGGCCTGCTGTCCCAGATCCCGCAATCCACCCCCGAGCCGACGCCCCCGCCGGACGGCGAGGAGCCCGACGACGGCCCTCAGCGCGGCCGTCGCAAGCGCCGGTAGGGTGAAAGCCGATTCCGGGCGTGCACTGCCCGGGCGTGGATAGAGGTGGAATTGAGCTCCAGCAACGACGATTCCGTCGGCGCGCCCCGGCTGGCGCCCCGGCCGGTGTCGCGCCCCCCGGTCGATCCCGAGTCCACCCGCACCTTCGGGCGGCCCAGCGGGGTCGACGGCTCGTTCGTCGCCGAGGAGCTGCGCTCGTCCCGTTTCCAGCAGGCCGACGAGTTCACCCCGGACACCAAGCCCGCCGACCCGGTGCTGCAGGAGGCTTTCAGTCGCCCGTTCCCCGGCGGTGACTCGCTGCAACGCCACCCGGCCGACGCTGGCGCACTGGACGCCGAAGCCGACGCCGACGACACCCCCGAGGACCCCTGGCGCGACCCGGACGCCGGCGCGGTGCTGGGCACCCCGGCGGTGACTACCCCGGCGCACGTCGTGGTCGGCCCGCCGCCGGGCAAGCTGGGCCTGCGCGAGGTGCTTTTCGGCGGCCGGGTGTCCTACCCGGCGCTGGCCGTGCTGGGCATCACCGCGCTGCTGATCGGTCTGGTCGGCGGCTGGGTGGGCCGCAAAACCGCCGAGGTGGTCGAGGCGTTCACCACCTCCAAGGTGACGCTGTCCACCTCCGAACACGGCGACGTTCCGGCCGGACGGTTCGCGAAAGTCGCTGCCTCAGTGGCCGATTCGGTGGTCACCATCGAAGCCAAGAGTGACGACGAGGGCTCCCAGGGCTCCGGTGTGGTGGTCGACGGCCGCGGCTACATCGTCACCAACAACCACGTCATCGCCGAGGCCGCCGCCATCCCGGGCAAGTTCAAGATGACCGTGGTGTTCAACGACGGCAAGGAGGTTCCGGCCAACTTGGTGGGCCGCGATCCCAAGACCGACTTGGCGGTGCTCAAGGTCGACAACGTCGACAACCTGACGGTGGCCCGCTTCGGCGACTCCTCCAAGCTGCACGTCGGCGAAGAGGTGATCGCCGCCGGTGCGCCGCTGGGTCTGCGCAGCACCGTCACCCACGGCATCATCAGCGCGCTGAACCGGCCGGTCCCGCTCTCCGGTGAGGGCTCGGACACCGACACCGTCATCGACGGTGTGCAGACCGACGCCTCGATCAACCACGGCAACTCCGGCGGCCCGCTGATCAACATGGATGCCGAGGTGATCGGCATCAACACCGCTGGAAAGTCGTTGTCCGACAGCGCAAGTGGCCTGGGCTTCGCCATCCCGGTCAACGAGGTCAAGGCGACGGTCGAGTCGCTGATCAAGGACGGCAAGATCGCCCACCCGACGCTGGGCCTGACCGCCCGCTCGGTGAGCAACGACCTGGCCTCCGGGGCGCAGGTGGCCAACGTCAAGGCCGGCGGGCCGGCAGACAAGGCCGGCATCAAGGAGAACGACGTCGTGGTGAAGGTCGGCGACCGCACCGTAGCCGACGCCGACGAGTTCGTCGTCGCGGTTCGCCAGCTGGCCATCGGGAAGGACGCCCCGATCGAGGTGATGCGTGAAGGGCGCAAAGTCACCGTGACGGTGAACCCGGCCCCGGACAGCAGCTAGCCCCATGTTCGCCAACGTCGGGTGGGGCGAAATGCTGCTGCTGGTGGTGATCGGCCTGGTGGTGCTCGGACCCGAACGGCTGCCCGGCGCGATCCAATGGACCGCCGGCGCCATCCGGCAGACCCGCGACTACCTCGCCGGCGCCACCCGCGAGCTGCGCGAGGAACTCGGCCCGGAGTTCGACGACCTGCGCGAACCCATCAACGAACTGCAAAAGCTGCGCGGCATGACCCCCAAGACCGCGATCACCAAGCACCTGCTCGACGGCGACGACTCCTGGCTGACCGGCGAGTTCGACACCAAACC
>CAYPTG010000056.1:9291-10421 GCA_964413455.1 uncultured Mycobacterium sp.
CCGAAGATCTGCATCGTCGAGCCGTCCGGCAGCTGCAGCCCGGACATGTTCTCCACCACGCCGACGATGCGCTGCCGGGTCTGCAGGGCAATCGCCCCGGCCCGCTCGGCCACCTCGGCGGCCGCCAGCTGCGGGGTGGTCACCACCAGGATTTCTGCACCGGGCAGCAGCTGGGCCACCGAGATCGCGACGTCCCCGGTACCCGGCGGCAGATCCAGCAGCAGCACGTCCAGATCGCCCCAGTACACATCGGCCAGGAACTGCTGTAGCGCCCGGTGCAGCATCGGACCGCGCCACACCACCGGGACGTTGCCCTGGGTGAACTGGGCGATCGAGATGACCTTCACCTCGTGGGCCACCGGCGGCAGGATCATCGACTCCACCTGGGTGGGACGATCATCGGTGCCCATCATCCGGGGTACCGAATGGCCGTAGATGTCGGCGTCCAGCACTCCGACGGACAGCCCGCGCGCGGCCATCGCCGCCGCGAGATTCACTGTGACACTGGACTTTCCGACCCCGCCCTTACCGGAGGCCACCGCGTAGACCCGGGTGAGCGAGCTGGGTTGCGCGAACGGGATGACCGGCTCGGCGGCGTCGCCGCGCAGCTTCTTGCGCAGCTCGGTGCGCTGCTCGTCGCTCATCACGTCGAGTGCGACGGTGACCGCCCCGGTGCCCGGCACATCGGCAACCGCGGCGCTGACCCGCTCGGTGATCTCGCTCTTCTTCGGGCACGCCGATGTGGTCAGGTAGATCTCGACGTGGGTGGCGCCGTCGTCGGCGACGGTCACGCTCTTGACCATGTCCAGCTCGGTGATCGGCCGCCTCAGCTCCGGGTCGATGACCTTGCCCAGCGCGGCGTGGACGGCTTTCCCGAGCTCAGAGTCGTATTCAGGCATCAAGAAACAGCGTAGTGGCCGGCGATCAGCCGCCGAGCGTGGCCCCTATGCACGCGCCAACGCGCGCTTCAGCGTGCGTAACCGCCACGTTCGGCGCAGAAACCTACGCCGGGCCGGGCGGCACGCCAAGAATCGGCGGCGCATCGGCCGCCGGCCCGGGTGCAGGAGCCGGCGCAGGCCCAGGAGCAGGAGCCGGACCAGGAGCCGGCGCCTCAGGAGCAGGCATACCCG
>CAYPTG010000057.1:0-10356 GCA_964413455.1 uncultured Mycobacterium sp.
GATCAACCCTTCCCGCTCCCAGCGGCGCACCGTAGAAGCCGAGCGCCCCACACGCTTTGCAAAGTCCGATACCCGCAATATCTTGCTCATTATGCACAATAATAGCCAGTAATACCCAATTGCCTAGCTGCTAGTTACAGCTCTGCTTCGAAGTCGGGTAGTTCCTCGGGGGCGGCCTCGGCCAGCGCGGAGCGGATCGCTGGGCCCTTGCGCTCGACCCGAACGCAACCTGGCTGAAGTTATGGTAGCCGCGCAAGGCCCCTTTAGGCTGCCGTCAAGCGTCCAATACATTGCCGGTTGTGTCGGGATGGGTCATATCCGCCGGCCAGCAGCTAATATCGTGGGTGATCTCGATGTGATTGGGGGTTGGAGTGCCTGGCGACATCATCAAAGTGACCGAGGCCGCCGCGCCGGCAACCTACGTGCCTGCCGGCGCGGAAGTCGCCGGCAACCGTAGCGTCGGTGTGGGCCTAACCGGCGCTGGCGTGCGACCGACCGTGGGCCCAGCGCTGACCGCCAAGGAAGTCATGTACAACGGCGTCGTCGACAAGGCGACAACCGTGACCGGCCAGGGCGGCCAGTTCGCGCAAGGTTTCAGCGACCTCGACAAGGACGGCGCCGCCAAAGCGGCGGCAGCCGCCACCAGCAAGGCACCCGAAGACCTGGCCCGTTCCGCGGCGAAAGAGGCGGGCTCCGCGGCTCGAGCCGCCGGCGGCGGCGGTGGACTCGGCGGCGCCGAGAAATTCATCTCCCGGCTCACCGGCGGCGATGTCGCCAAGCTCCTGACCTCCCCGTACCAGTCGGTCATGCCGATGGCCCAGACCGCCCCGCAGCTCGCCCAACAGATCCCGCAGATGCTGTCCGCGCCGCTGCAAGCCGCCCAGTCCGCTCTGCCCGCCGCCGGCGCCCCGCTGCAAGCCGCCCAAGCCCCCGTGCAATCAATCCTGTCCACCCCCGCCGGCGCCCAGCTACTCCAGCAGCTGCTGTCCCGGGCCAGCGTTGCCAACGGCTTCGACGGCGGCCCTGCGAGCCTTCCCCTAGCCAGCAGCAGCAGCGGGGGCAGCGGCGGCCGTTCGTCGTCGAGTTCGGGCGGGATGGGCAAACGGCTGCACGCGATCGCCAAGAACGTTCTGGGCATCCCGTACGCATGGGGTGGGGGATCGATGACCGGCCCGTCGCGCGGTGTGAGTGACGGCGGCGGCCCGGCGGACCGGTGCGGGGACTACCGCAAGGTCGGGTTCGACTGCTCCGGGCTGTCCCGCTACGTCACCGCCAAGCTCTACGGCGTGGAAATCCCGAAAGGCTCCCAAGCCCAATTCGCTGCGGGCGTGCCGGTCAGCCGCCCAGTCCCCGGCGACCTCGTCTACCGGAACTTCCACTCCGACGGCCCCCATCACGTGCAGGTCTACATCGGCAACGGCCAGGTCCTCGAAGCGCCCAGCTCCGGGCAGACCGTGAAGATCAGTCCGTTCAACCCCGAGGGATCCGTTTTCCGCCGCTTCGTGCAACTACGGTAAAACCAGCCACCGCAACGCTAATGGAGATCGACTACGGCCTGGCCCTCGATTTCGTCGACACCGACGGCCGCCCCTACCAGTTGCGGTTCCGCCGCAACGACCACTTCTCCGACACCGGCCAGCTGATCGCCGTGATCGCCACCTACGGGCACCCCGACAACGGCCACACCATCGCCATCAGCCGACCCGGCGTGTTGTTCGGCGAGGTTGAAGCCGCCGTCGACGGCTGGCAGCAATGGGCGCGGATCGACGGCCATCGCGTCGACCTGGACCTGATCCGCCGTCGTGTCGCCGCCGCCGGCTTCGCATAGGCAGAACTCGCAACTGCTCGTATGACTTTCGCTGAGGTTGTTGCGGCGTATGGGCTTCGCGCCAAGCAGAAACTTGCTGGCCCCGGTGAGCGTGAGGCCCTGCTCGTGTCCCCGGTCTCGCAACTCGTTGACGAGGCGGGCGCACTTCTGGGTTGCGTCGCGGTAGCTCACGACGAGGTTGCCGAACTCGGTGGGGCGGTCCAACCGGACTTCGGTGTCAGAGTTGACGGAGTGCTCGTCGGTCACATCGAGCTCAAGGCTCCCGGTACCAGCTTGGACCCGTCCACGTACGGATCGTCCACCCACAACTATCGCCAGTGGCAACGGTTGAAGGAACTGCCGAACCTGCTGCATACCAACGGCACAGAGTTCCGGCTATGGCGCTACGGCGAACTGGTCGACGAGCCGGTCTCGGTGCACACCACAGACCTGGAACGGCACCGCGGAACCCTCACCGCGCCAGGACGTTTCGAGATGGTCGTCAGCGGATTCCTCCAGTGGAAACCCACGACGATCGGGACGGTTCCCAAGCTTGTCGAGACGCTCGCGCCGCTGGCTCGACTGCTCCGCGAAGAGGTCCACGATGCGCTGCGGCGGGAACGCCGGACCGCCAAGGAGGGTGCCGATCCGACCCAACTTCCCTTCCTGGGGATCGCCAAGGACTGGCGCCGGCTACTGTTCCCGCAGGCTACGGACGCCGAGTTCTCCGACGGTTTCGCTCAAACCGTAGCCTTCGCGCTGCTATTGGCTCTCAGTGAAGGTGTGGCACTGGGTGATTCACCGTTGCACGACGTCGCCAAGAAGATCGAAGCCCACCACACGTTGATGGGCAAGGCACTCGGGTTGCTGACCGAGCACGTCGGCGGGACCCCCGTGTGGACGGCGATCGAAATCATCGCCCGTGTCTTGGACGCCGTCGACTGGGACAAACTGGGAAGTTCCGGCGAGGCACTGTATCTGCACCTCTACGAGGATTTCCTGGCGCAGTACGACCCCGACAAGCGAGAGCGAACAGGCTCCTACTACACGCCGATCCCGGTCGTCGACGCGATGGTCCGTCTCACCGACAACGTCCTCAAACAACACATGGGCCGCCCCGACGGCTTGCGCAACCCCTTCGTGTCGATTGTCGACCCCGCGATGGGCACCGGGACCTACCCACTGTCGGTGCTGCGAGAAGTCGGCAGCCAAGCCGAGCAACAGTACGGCCCTGGCGCCAAACCCGAGGCGGTGAGCAGCGCTATCGTGCGCACCTACGGCATCGAGAAACAATCAGGGCCATTCTCGGTAGCCGAACTCCGCATCAGCACCACGATCCGCGACATGGGCGCGGCGCTACCTGCCGCGGGCTTGAATCTCTACGTCGCCGACACCCTGGAAGACCCGTTCATTGCCGGCGAAACCGACCTGTCCTACTCGGCCCAACTGATCGCACAGCAGCGCCAACTCGCCAACAAAATGAAGCGCGAGCGCAACATTCAGGTGTGCATCGGCAATCCGCCCTACGACGATCACGCCGGCGGGCAGGGAGGGTGGATCGAGAACGGCACCGACCCGAACACCGGCCGCCCACCACTCGATGCTTTCAAACTCGACGGCAACGGCATACACGAACGGCACCTGAGCAATCTGTACGCCTATTTCTGGCGGTGGGCGACGTGGAAGGTGTTCGAATCGACCAACACCCCCGACGTCCACGCCGGCGGCAACGGGATTGTCTGCTTCATCACCGCCACCGGATACCTCGCCGGCCCAGGTTTCAAGGGAATGCGTAAGTACCTGCGCGAGACATGCTCGCACGGCTGGATCATCAACGTCACCCCCGAAGGAAAACAACCCCCCACCCGCAACGCCGTCTTCAACATCGAAACACCTGTTGCCATCGCCCTTTTCGCCCGCAGCGAAGGAACAGACGACACCGCCCCAGCAGCCATCAACTACATCGACGTTCATGGCACCCGCGAGGAGAAATTCGCCCAACTCGCCACCATGACGCTCGACGGCCCGGACTGGCGGCCCGTACGCACCGAGTGGACGGCCCCGTTCACTCCCGCAGCGACGACAGGCTGGGACGACTACCCGGCGCTCGATGACCTATTCCCGTGGAAAGCCAACGGCATCATGGCCGGCCGAGGCTGGATCTACGCCCCCAGCCCGGATGTACTCGAGCACCGACTACGAGACGTCATCAACGAAGACGCCGCTGACGAGAAAGCCAGGAAGTTCATCAATTCGCGCGACGCCTCGCTAACCAAGACGAAGGCTCCGCTACCGGGAACCGACACCGAACAGGCGACCCGTACACCGTTCGGTGAGATCGCCATGCTCACCGAACCGCGCATCGTCGGCTGCGGCTATCGGGTGCTCGACCGCCAATACGTCATCGCCGACAGCCGCCTGATGAGCCAGCCCTCACCCACCCTGTGGAGCGGCCGCGTACCGGGCCAAGTCTTCGCCTACGAACTGCACTCGGAATACCCCCGCTCCGGCCCAGCAGTCGCCTACACCACACTGATTCCCGACGTGCACTACTTCCGGGGCAGCGGCGGAGGCCGCGCCCTACCCAAACTGCATCCCGACGGCAGCACCAACACGGCCACCGGCCTGCCCGGAGCACTCACCAAGATTCTGGGAGGCAAAGTCAACCCCGCCGACGTCTTCGACTACGTCGCGGGCGTGGCGGGACACTCGGGATTCGTCGGCCAGTTCGACGACGAACTCCACACCCCCGGTGTTCGGATCCCCATCACCGCCGACCGACACCTATTCGACCGCGCCGTCATCCTCGGACGCTACTACCAGTGGCTCCACACCTACGGCGAAGCGGGTGCACACCCCGAGGGCTACACCGATATTCGAGACCACAGAATCCCGATAGCCCACCCGGAATACACAGTGCCCGTGGGTAACTCCTGCCCACAAGAGTGGTCCTACGAGCCCACCACGAAGACCCTAAACGTCGGCCCGGGACAGTGGACCCACGTGGAACCGGAAGCCATCGACTACACCGTCGGCGGCGCAAACGTACTGGGCTCCTGGTTGAACTACCGCCTAGCACGCCCCAAGAAGAAATACCGATCACCGCTAGACAAAATCAACGCCACCAGATGGGATACCAGCTGGTCGGCCGAGCTGAGCAATCTCCTATCCATCCTCGGCCAACTCGCCACCCTCGAACAGGAAATGTCCGAGCTACTGACCGACATTCTCGCCGGCGCGCTCCTCTCGCGCGCCGCCCTCAGTGCAGCCGGGGTGATATGGCCGAGCGGCGAGGCCGACAGGCGCCCACGGGCAAGTGCCGAGGGCACGATCTTCTCATCGTTTAATGGACGGTGAGCAGCTCGGACCACCGTGTGGTGTAGCGAGGGGAGAGCATGTCACGGCGCAACGACCAAGGCTGAGGTGCCCGTAAACCGTTGTGCCCTAAGCCGATCGCTTCCGTCCCGTATCGGTCGTGGATAGCGTCGAGCACTCGACTCACCCCGGACTGCGCCACCGGATGCAGCCCCGGTGCGCTGCCCCGCGGGACAAGACCAGTCAAGGCCAGGGTCGCCCTCGCATACCGCGTGCCGGGCCGCAGACGAGGCAGCAGCGCGTGGGCGGCGGCAACCAGGTGCTCGGTGTCATCAGTCGGGGCCAGGAAACCTTGGGTGATGTTCGGATGATGCGGCGGCCCGGCCGCGTGCCAGCCAGTGGACGCCGACACCGACAGTGCGGTGGCCTGCAAGTGTTTCCGCCGAAGGCGCCGGCCCAGCGCGGCGGCATACCCAGTCAGGGCATGGCGCATCGACTCGATATCAGACAACGGCGTCCCGAACAGCCGCGAGTAGATCAGCTGCTGGTGATGGCCGGTGGCGTCATAGAAGGGGATGCACGCAACGCCGCAGAGTTCCCGCACAGTGCGCTCCAATACGACGGAGAATATCCGCCGAATACGTTGCGGGTCAGCGGCTCTCAGATCAGCCGCCGTGCAGATACCAAGAGGGCCAAGCTTATCGACTGACCGCGGCCCCACGCCCCAGACATCCCCAACGTCCATACCCGCCAGCACCGCGTCGCAGGCATCAGTCGATAGCCGGCCGACGTCAACGATCCCGCCCCTGGAGTGCTTAGCCAGGTGCGAACCGACCTTGGCCAGTGTCTTGGTAGCCCCTAATCCGACGGTGACTGGAAGCCCTAACGACCTAGCCATGACGTTCTGAACAGTGCGAGCCTGCGCCGCAGCAGTTCCAGACGGCCACAACACGAACGACTCGTCGATAGAATACTGCTGAACATGTTCAGCGTGCTCACCCAGGAGAGACATCATGCGGGCCGAAAAGTCCCCGTACAGAGCGTAATTCGAGGAACGGGCAAGCACCTGCCCCATCACCGGGTCCCGGCGGACCTGAAACCAGGGCTGCCCCATCGCAACGTTGAGCGCCTTAGCCTCCGGCGAGCGAGCAACGACACACCCGTCGTTATTCGATAACACCACCACCGGCCGATCGCGAAGCCGCGGATCAAAGACCCGCTCCACCGAAACGTACATAGCGCGCACGTCAACCAGGGCCACAACATAACCGGCCGGCACAGTCATCATCGCCGCGGCCACCGTCACAGCGCGTGGTGGATAACGTAAGTCACGACACCCCATATCTGAACGTCCCTGCCGGCCAACGGAATATCCGGGAAATCAGGGTTGGCCGCCACGAGCCGCGGAACCCCTGCGGTGCGCAGCGTCTTGACTACAAACTCGCCATCCACGATCACGACGACGATCAGCCCGTCGCGCGGGTCCAAGCTGCGATCGACAATCAGTTCGTCGCCATCGGCGATGCCGACGTCGCGCATCGACCAGCCGGCCACCCGCACGATGAACGTCGCCGCCGGCCGGGGGATAAGGTGCGCCGAGAGGTCGATGCTCCCGTCAAGGTGATCCTCGGCGGGCGAAGGCCATCCAGCCGACACGCGCGCACAGGCAACGGGCACCAGGAGACGGTCTGGAAGGTCGGCGCCCAGCCGCCGGACAATGAGGCCCACCATCCGCCGAAGTATAGAACTAGTGTTCGATAAAATGCGAGGCTCAGGACACCACCTGCTCGCCCGATCCCCGTGGACGCCCCGTTAGACATTCCTCAGCGGGTTACGCACCCTAAGTGGAAGCCATCGCTGCCCCTGCGGCCGACGCACCCGAACGTCACAGACAACCAGCTGCGTTCCAGGCAGCAATGTCCGCTCAGATTCCTCATACGGGTCCAACCCGCATGGCAGGTCCGCAGGGTCGACGCCCCGGCCAGTGTGCTCCGGATCCAGACCCGACCCGTCCCAGTCGACCCTCAACCGCACCTGGAGCCGCGTCGGCGCACCCGCGTCGGTCTCCGCTGTGTCAAATTCGCCCATCTCGGCGTACCCATCGGCCACTGTCTCCAGCACTGTCCAATGACGACCGAGGCCACCGCCCACCTCGCAGAGCAGATCCAAGATCGAGTCGCCCGTCCAATTCGCTTCAGGATGCTCGATGTTCAGGCCACGCCACAGCGACTGGCGCTCAACAGGATTAACGTCCATGGACGCGATCATCTCATCCAAGTCCGACATCCCCCGTGCCATGCTGGAAGCATGACATTCAGCGCCGCGGAACGCACCGGCCCGTCTATCTACGCAGCGCTGGATGAGCACGCTCCTGACCGCCGCGCAGAATTCGAAGCCGAGTTCCATGACGCCTTGGCCGAGACGGACGAAGACTTCGATCTAGGCCGGGTGCAAGCGGTCATCGATAAATGGTGGCCCATCGTCCACTCGGTGCTCCACCCTCAGGCCGAGGAAGAACACCTGCTGATAACCCGATTCCAGTCGGATGACGATACCGATCCCGAGCTCTCGGAGCCGACCAGCGCCGATTACGCAGCGATGGCGCAGAGCTACGAATACGAGCCCCCGCGGCGGGATGAAATGGTCGGAGAGCCTTACGTGGCGCCCGACCCCAGCCGCCGCCAGGCGAGTCAGGTGGGCCGGCCCCAGGTGTGCCGGCCACCGCACTGACAGTTGTCGGCAGCGAGCCGGTCGAGTTCCTCGTGGACAACACAGAGGTCGATGTTGTAAATCCAGCCGTGGGATTTAACGGTTCGGTCGCTAGCGGCCCAGTACCCGAGCTTCACCATGCCTGTAGGCGATCCAGAGGCGGCGATGTTGGGGTGGGCGGAGTGGCTGATTCCGGTTGTGCCGTCGGTGACGAACGCAATGCCGGTGCTGCTGTCACGGCGAAGAGTGACATGCGGGCGGACCTCACGAAGAATCTCAATCACTGCGCCGGGTGTCCTTTCCTTTGTTATCCGTTAGAGGCTCGCAGAGAGCCGGCCACGTCGGACCAGTCGATGCGCTCGTAGTCATTGGGCGCAAGCTCATCGCGAACCTCTTGCACGGCGCTGTTATGCGAATTGGCATGGCGCAGAACCGATGTCACGTAGTCGCGCAAACCGTCCAGGTCGCGGGACTGCGCATACATGTTGGCGTGTTCGGCGATGCGGGCCGTTAATCCGTTGTGGACCTGCATCTCGCTCTCGGAGATGATCCAGGTGGCCACCATGTCAGTCTTGTCCGCGTCGAAGCTCACACGACCATGGTAAGTGCGCTAAGCGCTCAGTCTCACATTGACCGAGAGGACTGGTCGGGAGAAGAAAGAAAGACGACCTCCCTTCGATCGTGTCACCGCGGGCTGGCAAGGCCGCAGTTTGTACGGTCAACTCAGGAGAAGGGGGGAGGGGCATGTCGCTCAGCGATCGCATGTCATTCGGTCACGTTGTGGAATCGGACGGCAAAGGCACTATCACCGATTACACGGGTGCGGAACCGAGCCCAGAAATTGCCTACGTCGAACTTGACGGAGACGGCCGCGTAGCCAGCTCAGTGAACCTGGACGGCTTCGGAACGGACTGGCGGCCACTGGAGGGCTTCTCGGGCCAGCACGGGTACAACGGCCCGATCATGCACCCGTCGGAGTTCATCGACGGCGGATTGGCCGACTACATCCTGGCCACCCCAGGGCTGTTCGTCGCAGTCGAAGTCGACGGAATCGAATCGCCAACTCAACCAGGAGAAGACTTAGCGGAAGCCGATTCCGTGGCGGTTGGCTGGGCGGTGCTACATCAGAAGCCGTGACCGAGGTGTAGTGCACGTCCGTCCGGCTGGGCCAATCTGAGTTAGAACGAGAGCGGTCAGAAGGCCTGCTTGTCGTGGCCAGGCGGAGCTCCCGCACCGTCCCACGCCGCCGCAGCGAGGAACGCCGCCGCCAACGCGGTGGCCATCGACCGCGGCGCCCCGGCAGCGTCCACCCCGTGCCCGAAATAGCACCAGCCGTGCTCCATCCACACGTGCCCGTGCAAGCTGACCACGACGCGGTAGTTGAACAGCATCTGCATCACATCGACACACCGCCCGCCGCCGAGATCCTTGACGTGCCAACCGCCGTCGATTGCCACCGCACCCGCCAACACGGCGCCCGGATCGACCGACACCCCGTCGCCGCCCTCCTGTTGCTGCCGCACCGCCACGATGTGTCGCCGCCCAGGCCTAGGCGCCAACCCAGTCGTACGGACGGACCAACGCCAACGCCGTCGCCGAGTAGGCGGCATCAGCCAACCGATGCTGCTCCAAAGCCTGCAAGCCCTCGACGTAGTGATAGGTCGCCAAGATCGCCGGATAATCCTCCGGCCGATCGCCACGATCCCACCGCGCCGCCCACACCCGCCCCGGAGCGATCGCCCAGTCCTCAACCGTCGCGTCGGTAATCCCCCACGCCCGCCCGAAGGCCTCCAACGCTTCAGCCGCATTACTGCCAGTGATCTCCACCGAACTAGGCCCGGCCAGCGCGGTGCGCGGCACGGTGGCCGGGCTGCCGCCGCCCATGCCGGAACGCTCGACGTCGGTTTGGCGGACCTCAACCACGGTCCCGGCGACCGCCGGCACGCCGGCCGTGTCGTTGGACACCAGGTAGATCAGCCTCAGCCCCGACTGGCCACCGATCCACGCCGCCAACTTCCGGGCCGGGTGAGCGTGACCGGCCCAGTCCGGGCGGAAGGCCGGCGGCAGCGGCTGGCTGCCCAACAACTCCACCCCGGCGGGCAGCGGCACCCCCAGCGGAATCAACGACACCTCATCGGCGGTCGCCACCACATACCGGATACCGCGCTGCCCTTCCAGGCAGGCGACAGCCAGCACAGCGGTCGGCCAACCGCGCTGGGCGAACACCCGCACCAGCCCGGCCAGATGCTGTTCGGCGACAGCCTGTTCCGGTGGCAGCGCCGCGATCCGTGAGGCCAACTCCGCCGCCCGCGTGGACCGGCCGGCTTCACCGGCTGCCGCGGCGGCGACAGCCGGCACCGCCGCGGCCAGAACCGGCGCCGCCGCACCGCCGCCCATCACCGCCCCGCCGCCCATACCGCCCATGCCGCCCATCGGCGCCATCGGCGCCATCGGGCCCATCGGCGCCATCGGCCCGCCGCCGCCCATCACGCCCGGCTGGTAGGCACCCAAAGCGCCGGGCGGCG
>CAYPTG010000058.1:0-9583 GCA_964413455.1 uncultured Mycobacterium sp.
CCGGCGGCGGCGACGAGGACCGCCCGCCCGGGCGCATCGTGCTGATGTCCGACGGTAAGGAGACCGTCCCGTCCAACCCGGACAACCCCAAGGGCGCCTTCACCGCGGCCCGCACCGCCAAGGACCAGGGGGTGCCGATCTCCACGGTGTCGTTCGGTACACCGTACGGCTACGTCGACATCAACGATCAGCGTCAGCCGGTGCCGGTCGATGAGGTGATGCTCAAGAAGATCGCCGAGCTCTCCGACGGCAGTCACTACAGCGCATCGAGCCTGCAGCAGCTCAAAGAGGTCTTCACCCAGCTGCAGGACCAAATCGGCTACGAGACCATCAAGGGTGACGCCAGCGTCGGCTGGCTGCGGCTGGGCTCACTGCTGCTGGCGCTGGCCGCGCTGGCCGCGCTGCTGATCAACCGCCGGCTGCCCGGCTAATCCCTCTATCGCCCAAACCGACAAACGGGCGCAAAAGATCGAGACGAACTCGCCAAAACGTCGATCTCGGGGTAGGCGTGCCTGATTTCGGGGCGCCCACCGACAGGCACTAGGTTTGACCATCATGAGCGACGACACCACCGCCACCGCCAGCGGAGCCGCAGCGGCGATCAAACCCCCGTTCGTTTCCCGCTCGGTGCTGGTCACCGGCGGTAACCGGGGCATCGGTCTGGCGATCGCGCAGCGACTGGCCGCCGACGGGCACAAGGTAGCGGTCACCCACCGGGGTTCCGGTGCCCCTGAGGGGCTGTTCGGGGTGGTGTGCGATGTCACCGACGCCGACGCTGTGGACCGTGCGTTCACCGAGGTCGAAGAGCATCAGGGGCCGGTGGAGGTGCTGGTGTCCAACGCCGGCATCTCCAAGGACGCATTTCTTATGCGGATGACCGAGGAGCGGTTCACCGAGGTCATCGACGCCAACCTCACCGGGGCGTTTCGGGTAGTGCAGCGGGCCTCGCGCAGCATGCAGCGCAAGCGGTTCGGCCGGATCATCTTCATCGGGTCGGTGTCCGGCATGTGGGGGATCGGCAATCAGGCCAACTACGCCGCGGCCAAGGCCGGCCTGATCGGCATGGCCCGCTCGATCTCCCGGGAGCTGTCCACGGCCGGGGTGACCGCGAACGTCGTCGCCCCCGGATACATCGATACCGAGATGACCCGCGCGCTGGACGAGCGGATTCAGGAGGGGGCGCTGGACTTCATTCCGGCCAAGCGGGTAGGTACGGCCGAGGATGTCGCCGGTGCGGTCAGCTTCCTGGCCTCCGAGGATGCGGGCTATATCGCCGGTGCGGTGATCCCGGTCGACGGTGGCATGGGCATGGGTCACTGACCCGACGGTCGTTGGCGGTCAACAACGTTGAAGAAACACCCTGAACTTTCCCCAGAAGGAGTCAGCACACATGGCAGGTCTGCTCGAAGGCAAACGCATCCTGGTCACCGGGATCATCACCGACTCGTCCATCGCGTTCCACATCGCCCGGGTCGCCCAGGAGCAGGGCGCGCAGATCGTCTGCACCGGTTTTGACCGGCTGCGGCTGATCCAGCGCATCATCGACCGGCTGCCCAACCCGGCGCCGCTGCTGGAGCTGGACGTGCAGAACCAAGACCACCTGGACACCTTGGCCGACCGGATCGCCGAGGTGATCGGCGACGGCAACAAGCTCGACGGGGTGGTGCACTCCATCGGCTTCATGCCGCAGACCGGCATGGGCATCAACCCGTTCTTCGACGCCCCCTACGAGGACGTAGCCAAGGGAATCCACATCTCGGCCTACTCGTACGCCTCGCTGGCCAAGGCGACCCTGCCGATCATGAACCGCGGTGGCGGCATCGTCGGCATGGACTTCGATCCCACCCGCGCGATGCCGGCCTACAACTGGATGACGGTGGCCAAGAGTGCGCTGGAGTCGGTGAACCGGTTCGTTGCTCGCGAAGCCGGCAAGGTGGGCGTGCGGTCGAATCTGGTTGCGG
This sequence comes from uncultured Mycobacterium sp., assembly GCA_964413455.1. Classification (GTDB taxonomy): domain Bacteria; phylum Actinomycetota; class Actinomycetes; order Mycobacteriales; family Mycobacteriaceae; genus Mycobacterium. The sequence goes on from CAYPTG010000058.1 coordinate 1,962, forward strand.
CCGGGCCGATCCGGACACTGGCGATGAGCGCCATCGTCGGCGGCGCGCTAGGTGATGAGGCCGGTGAGCAGATGAAACTGCTGGAGGACGGCTGGGATCAGCGGGCTCCGCTGGGCTGGGATATGAAGGACCCCACCGCGGTCGCCAAGACAGTGTGCGCCCTGGTGTCCGATTGGCTGCCGGCCACCACCGGGACGATCATCTACGCCGACGGTGGCGCCAGCACGCAGCTGCTGTGATGAGCGCTTGCGCGACGAACCAAAGCCGCTGAGCATGCCGCGTTCGTTCGACGCACTGCTGATCCTGTCCTTCGGCGGCCCGGAAGGTCCCAACCAGGTGATGCCGTTCCTGGAGAACGTCACTCGTGGCCGTGGCATCCCGTCCGAGCGCCTGGCCGCCGTCGCCGAGCACTACCTACATTTCGGCGGTGTCTCACCGATCAACGGCATCAACCGCGCCCTGATCGAACAGATCCGCGCCGAACTCGCCGAACGGGGTGACCAGCTGCCGGTGTACTTCGGCAACCGCAACTGGCATCCGCTCATCGAGGACACCGTCGCGGAAATGACTTCCGCTGGGGTTCGCCGCGCTGCGGTGTTCGCTACGTCGGCCTGGGGCGGCTACTCCGGCTGCGCTCAGTACCAGGAGGACATCGCCCGCGCGCGCGCCGCAGTCGGTGACGGTGCTCCAGAACTGGTGAAATTGCGGCAGTTCTTCGACCATCCGCTACTGGTGGGGACCTTCGCCGATGCCATCGACGCGGCCGCCGCGACACTGCCTGAGGTGGTACGTACCGGAGCCCGGCTTGTTTTCACCGCTCATTCCATACCGCTGCGCGCCGCCGACCGGTGCGGACCGGATCTGTATGCCCGCCAGGTTCGCTACACCGCAGGTCTGGTCGCCGCGGCCGCCGGCTACGCCGACTTTGACCTGGTGTGGCAGTCTCGATCCGGGCCGCCGCAGGTTCGGTGGCTGGAACCCGATGTCGCCGACCACCTCGAGGTGCTTGCCGGTGCCGGCATCAAGGCCGTGGTGATCTGCCCGGTGGGATTCGTCTCCGACCACATCGAGGTGCTGTGGGATCTGGACAACGAACTGCGTGAACGGGCGGGCGAACTCGGAATCGCGTTCGCGCGGGCGTCGACTCCCAACGCACAGCGCTGCTTTGCCCAACTGGTCCTCGACCTCGTCGACGAGATGCGCGACGGTCGCGAGCCCGCCAGAGTGATTGGCGTTCAGCCGGTTCCGGGTTATGGATCCAGCGTCAACGGCGCGCCGTGCACCGCTCAGTGCGGCGCCTGAGCTCGACCACCAGACCGTCACCGATGGTGGGTGCCCCGTGCCCGCCCTCATCGTCATGAACCTGCACGCGGTGGTGTGCTGTGTGCTGTGCACTGTCACCGGTGCGCGTTGCTGGGCATGCGGTGTGTAGAGAGGGAGTCGAACCCTCAAACGCTGCCCTCGCGTTACCGGAAGCCGACATTGGCCCGTCGGCGGGCTTGTGCACGCATTCGTGACGACTACCTGCTCCACCTCGGTAATCAGTCCAGCAGGTCGACCTCCCAATTGGAACTCTGGATCCGGACATCGAGCTGACGCAGTTCCTGGGCGATCCGGTCGGCTTGGCTGCGCAGCTCGGCGACCGGGAGTGCGGCGAACATCTTCAGTTCCTATCGCAACTGTCGCTGCAGCCCGGAGCTCTTGCCCGCGGCTGCGTCGGCGGCGGCGGCGATGACGGCGTGCCGAAGCCGCAGTACGTCGCGGCGGGCCAGCGCGTCGGTCAGGGTGCCGTCGGCGCCGATTTCGGTAGCGGCGTTGGTGCGATTGATCCGCCGAATCAGCGTCTGGTATTCGTCGAGCAAATGCCCGGCTTCGGCCAGGAGCGCCGCAGCGTCTTCGGCCGGCTCCTCGCCTTCCTGAAATCGTGCACTGCTGATAATGCGAGCGCGCAGCTGTTCGATCCGCCGGGCAGAATCTGCCCGCAGTGACAGTGCCTCCGCCAGCTTCATGCTAGTCACCCCTCCCACGCCGACTGCAGGATCGCGCTCACCGCCGCGAGCCGTGCCGAACGCACCACCGATATCAAGGGCTTCATCGCGGTGTCGGCGATGCCGATCTCCGACGAGCTCTGGCTCCCGATGGACGCCAGACCCGAACCGACGGTCACGATCGCATCGACGTGCGCGGCGGTCGACAGCACCCGCAGTGCCCGGACCGGGGCGTGATCGGGAATGCGATGGCGGCTACCGGCCTCCAGCACCTCCTCGACCAGGGCCCGGGGATCCTCGCCGCCGGCGTCCAGACGCAGCCCGTCCAGCGCCTCGGCCGCCGACCGCACCGCCGAGCGCATCGCATACTCGGCCTCGCCGAGCTCCATATGATCGGCCACCGGCGTCGCGGGCAGTGAGTACACCGACCAGGACAGCGCCGGCCCGGCCACCAGCACACCGACCTCGCTGTCGTCGACGAAGGCCGGCACCAGGCCGATGCCCGCCCCGTCAGGCGCGCTGACCAGAACCGCCTCACCGGCGTCCAGGGCGTCGCTTTGGAACTGGGTGCGTACCGGCAGGCCCCGCACATCCCCGGGCACCGGGAGGACGACGTTGATCGCCGCTCGCCCCGGCCACGGGCCGTCAGCACGCCGGCCGGCCACCGTCCGGACGGTCTGCAGCAGCGACATCGCACCGGCGGCGTCGACGTCCGGCCACGGCAGCCCGGTCCGCCCGGCCGCCACGGCGTCGTAGGCCAGCACCGAATGCGCTGGCGCCCAATCGCTGAGCGCATCCAGCACATCGTCGGGGGCGGCATGGCCGGCCAGCCATGCGTTCGTCCACACCGACAGCGAGACACTCGGGCACCACATAGTGGTCGCGAGTGTAATAGCTCGGCTGCGCTGCGGTCGGCCTCGCCGCGGCATGCGCACCGGTAGGCTGGCACTATGTCCGCGGCACTGATCTGGCTGGTGTTTGCCGTTGGGCTGGCCGGTGCGGAGGCGCTGACCGGTGACATGTTCTTACTGATGCTCAGCGGGGGCGCGCTCGCCGCCGCCGGTTCCGCCTGGCTCCCAGGGCTGCCGCTGTGGGTCGACGGCGCGGTGTTCCTGGTGGTCTCGGTGCTGCTGCTGGCGCTGGTGCGTCCGGTGCTGCGCCGACGGTTGACCGCGGGCGCGGGACTACCGGAGCCGGCTCGAGCGCTGGAGGGCAAGCACGCGCTGGTGCTGGAACCGATCAGCCGCAGCCAGGGCCAGGTCAAACTGGACGGCGAAGTGTGGACCGCACGTCCGCTCAACGACGACGACGTCTATCAGTCCGGCGAACAGGTCACCGTCATGCGCATCGACGGTGCCACCGCGGTGGTCTGGCAGAACCCCTGATTACCCCGATATCCACGCATAGCGCATAGGAGGACATGACATGGACGGTGCCGTCACCGGTCTGGTCTTGCTGGCGGTGTTGGTGCTCTTCGCCATCATCGTCGTCGCCAAGTCCGTCGCCCTGATCCCGCAGGCCGAGGCCGCGGTGATCGAGCGGCTCGGTCGCTACAGCAAGACGGTCTCCGGGCAGCTGACCTTGCTGATCCCGTTCATCGACCGGATCCGCGCCCGGGTGGACCTGCGTGAGCGGGTGGTCTCCTTCCCGCCGCAGCCGGTGATCACCGAGGACAACCTCACCGTCAACATCGACACCGTGGTGTATTTCCAGGTCACCAACCCGCAGGCGGCGGTCTACCAGATCAGCAACTACATCGTCGGCGTGGAGCAGCTGGCCACCACCACGCTGCGCAACGTCGTCGGCGGCATGACTCTGGAACAAACCCTGACCAGCCGCGACCAGATCAACGCCCAGCTGCGCGGGGTGCTCGACGAGGCCACCAACCGGTGGGGACTGCGGGTGGCGCGGGTGGAGCTGCGCAGCATCGACCCGCCGCCATCGATCCAGGATTCGATGGAAAAGCAGATGCGTGCCGACCGGGAGAAGCGGGCGATGATCCTGACTGCCGAAGGCACCCGCGAGGCGTCGATCAAACAGGCCGAGGGGCAGAAGCAGTCGCAGATCCTGGCCGCTGAGGGCGCCAAGCAGGCCGCGATCCTGGCCGCCGAGGCCGAGCGGCAGTCCCGGATCCTGCGGGCACAGGGTGAACGGGCCGCGCAGTATCTGCGCGCGCAGGGTGAGGCCAAGGCCATCGAAAAGACGTTCGCGGCGATCAAAGCCGGCCGGCCGACCCCGGAGCTGCTGGCCTACCAGTACTTGCAGACCCTGCCGCAGATGGCCCAAGGCGAGGCCAACAAGGTGTGGCTGGTGCCCAGCGACTTCGGCACCGCGCTACAAGGCTTCACCAAGTTGCTCGGGGCGCCGGGTTCTGACGGGGTGTTCCGCTACGAACCGTCGCCGGTGGACAGCACATCGGCCGAGCCGCGAGACGATTCAGCCGAAATCGCCGACTGGTTCACCACCGCGACCGACCCGGAGGTGGCCGCCGCGGTGGCCGACGCCGAGGCCGATGCGCGGACGTCGGTTCCGGCGATCGGGGTTGCGCCGCACGCCGAGGACACCAGCACGAGTATCGCCGCGTTGCCCGATGCCGCTGTACTGGAAGGGGTTCAGTTCCCCACGTCAGAGGAACAGGGATAGATCTGGCGAGGAGTGACCTACCAGCCGATCATCCCGAACATCGGCTCGTCCATCTCACTACCCATGATGCCGAGATCATTGGGCGTGGCGACGATTTGCGAATTGCCGGGGCTGGCGCAGTCGGTCGTCTGACCGCCGGTCACAGCGCTGCCGCCCATGGTCTCGCAGCCGGGCAGCAGGGGATTGTCCGCGCCGGGCTCGGCGGCGGCAATCGGAGCTGCGCCGATGGCCGCGGCGAAGCCGGCGGCTGCCGCGAAGAGGGCCAGCGAGGGTCGCTTGGAATGCATCAGCACATCCTTCATGACTTAAGGTTGATGCGGATAGCGTAACAACACTTTCGCTTATGCTTCTCTACCGAGAGCCGACCCCCAGGAGTCCCAGTGTCAACACCAGTTAATGCCGTCCGCCGATTCGGAGCCGCGGTCCTCGGTGCCGGTGCGGTGCTCATCGCGGGCGCGGCAACGGCAGCCGCCGACGTTGCGCCGGGGTGCACGACCGGTGACATCACCGGTGTCGAAACCCAGGTCGCGGCGGCCATGACCGGCTACTTCTTCACCCACCCCGAGGTGAACGAGTTCTTCAGCAGCGTGCAGGGTCTGCCCACCTCGGAGGCGCGGGCGAAGACGCAGGCCTACCTGGCCGCCAATCCGTCGGTCCAGGCCGATATCAACGCCATCCGCGGGCCGGTGTTCGATCTGCGTGCTCGCTGCAACATCCCGACTAACAATCTGATTCGCGGGGTGCTCTGACCCCAGCCCCCGGGTGGGGTTGCGCTATCGCGGCGTACCGCCGAGTCTCGTAGATCAGTCCGGCGATCCCCACCGCGGCGGTGCACAGCGATACCAACATCAGGTGCGGGTTCACCCGGCCGGTCATCGCGTCACCCAGGACTACCACCGCCGACGTGCCGGGCACCAGGCCGACCAGGGTAGCCAGCAGGTACGGCGCCACCCCGACGGCCGAGGCCGCTACGGCGTAGTTCAGCACCGAGAACGGCACCGCAGGGATCAGCCGCAGCGACAGCACCGCCGGCCAGCCGCGGTCGCCGAGCTGGGCGTCCAGCGAGTCAACCCGGGGATGACTGACCAGATTGCTCAGCTGCCAGCCCAGGCCGCGCACCAGCAGCAGCGCCAGCAGCGCGCTGAGAGTGCTGGCCACCACCGCAATCGTCACCCCGAGTAGCGGGCCGAACAGCAGCCCGGCGGCCAGCGTGAACGCGGTCCGCGGGAACGGCAGCACCGTCACCAGCACATGCGCGCAGAGAAACACCAGCGGAAACCACGGGCCCAGCGAAGCCGCCCAGTCGCGCAGCTGCACGGCGGTCGGCAGCGGGACAGCCAGCACCACCGCCAGCGCGGCAGCGACGGCCAGCGCTATCCACAGCATCCGGGTGCGGCTCGACGTCACAGCCACCAAGATTACGGGCCGCCGCCGGGTCATCAGGACCGCCGTGACCGGCGTCACCGTGGGACGCCGCAATCGGATTCGGTGCGGGATCCTTTAGCCTCAAGGGGCGGGTGGCGCAAGCCATGGACGTCAGGAGCTGCCGTGTCCCCAGTCGCGGAGGAAGCGCTCACCGAGGCGCGTGCGCGGTGGCGTACCGCCGTGGCCGGTGTGCTGGCCAAAAGCGGCCACCGAGGCGGTGCCGCACCCGGCGCCGATCCGGAGCGGCTGCTCGATTCGCCCACCTACGACGGCTTCCCGATCCACCCCCTCTACACCGCGCTCGACGGGTTGCCCGAGGCGCCGCTGCCCGGCGACTGGCCCTTCGTACGCGGCGCGGACCCGGGCCGCGACGTGCTGGCCGGCTGGAAGGTCGCCGAAGAGTTCCCCGGCCCCGGTTTTTCCGGTACGCCCGCCGACGGCAACGCGCTGCTGCTCGACGGGCTGGTCAGCGGGGTCAGCGCGCTGATCCTGCGGGTCGGCTCGGACGGCATCGCTGCCGGTGAGCTGGACCGCTGGCTGGCCGGGGTCTACCTGGACCTGGTGCCGATTGTGATCGACGCCGGCGCCGAATTCCGCTCCGCCGCAACGACGATGCGGGAGTTGGCCGGGGGAGCGGCGGTGATGATCGACCTCGGTGCTGACCCGCTGACCGCCGATCTGTCCGGCCGGCCGGCGCCGAGGGTCGACGAGGTGCTGTCGGTGGCGACCGAACTGGCCGGCAATCCCGGGATCCGGGCGATCACCGTGGACGGCACGGCCTTTCACAACCGGGGGGCTAGCGCGGCCTGGGAGCTGACCGGTCTGATCGCCGCGGCCACCGACTACCTGCGGCTGCTGACCTGCGCCGGGCTCCGCGTCGCCGACGCCTTCGGCCAGATCAGCTTCCGGGTGGTCGCCGACGACGACCAGTTCATGACGATCGCGAAATTCCGTGCCGCACGGCAACTCTGGGGCCGAATTGCCGAGACGCTGGGTCAGCCGGCTGCCGGCGCGGCCCGGCTGCACGCGGTGACCTCGCTGCCGATGATGACTCAGCGTGATCCGTGGGTGAATATGCTGCGCACCACGCTCGGTGCGTTCGGCGCCGGGCTGGGGGGCGCGGACACCGTCGCGGTGCTGCCCTTCGACGTCGCCATCGACGGCGGATTCCCCGACACGACACCGGAATTCGCTCGTAGGATCGCCCGCAACACCCAGCTGCTGCTACTCGAAGAGTCCCACCTGGGCCGGGTGCTGGACCCTGCCGGCGGATCCTGGTACGTCGAAGAACTCACCGAATCCCTTGCCGCACAGGCCTGGTCGCACTTCCAGGACATCGAGGCCCGCGGCGGCTTCCGGCAGTCCGGCGACTACCTCGCCGCCCAGATCGACGCGGTCGCCGCCCGCCGGGCCGATGACATCGCCCATCGCCGCACCGCGGTCACCGGCGTCAACGAGTTTCCGGATCTGGCCGAGGCGCCGCTTCCGCCGGCCGCCGGGCCGGCGCCGGTGACCCGCTACGCCGCCGCCTTCGAGCAGTTGCGCGACCGCTCGGACGCCTATCTG
>CAYPTG010000058.1:9593-10304 GCA_964413455.1 uncultured Mycobacterium sp.
GGCCCCGAGCGCTGCTGCTGCCGCTGGGGCCACCGGCCCAGAACAACGCCCGCACCACCTTCGCGGCCAACCTGTTGGCATCCGGCGGCATCGAGGCGATCGACCCAGGGACCGTCGGACCGGAGACCGCCGCTGCCGCAGTCACCGAGACCCGGATCGAGGCCCCCGTCGCGGTGCTCTGCGGCACCGACGCCCGCTACCGCACCGAGGCCGGAGCCGTCATCGCCGCGGCCCGAGAGGCCGGGACCGGGCAGATCTGGCTGGCCGGCCCGCAGCAGGCCGTGGCCGACCTGCCCGCCGAGGCCCGGCCGGACGGCTATCTGAGCGCCGATATCGATGCGGTGCAGACCCTTTCGGCACTGCTGACCCGGCTGGGGGCATGACAATGGCCACCAGCACCGCTAAAACCATCTCTAATGAGACCATCTCGAGTAACACCGTCCCCAGCTTCGCCGACGTCGCTTGGCGCGCCGGTCCGACCAAGACACTGCAAGTCTCGCCGCCCACCGAAGTGGCAGCCGCCGAGCACATCGCGAAACTCGGCGAGGCACACGGTTACTCGCCCGCGCAGTACGACTGGCTGACTCCGGAGGGCATCGTCGTCAAGCCGCTCTACATCGGCGCCGACCGGGACGACGCCGTTGCGGCCGGCTACCCGCTGGACAGCCTGCCCGGCGCGCCGCCGTTCATTCGGGGTCCGTACCCCACCAT
>CAYPTG010000059.1:0-10218 GCA_964413455.1 uncultured Mycobacterium sp.
CAACGTGTGGCTGTCGGCCGGGCGCACCAGCCCCTACCGCTTCTACCAGTTCTGGATCAACCTCGACGATGCCGACGTGCGCCGGTTCCTCCTGCAGCTCACGCTTGTGCCCGTGGAGGAGGCCAACGCGGTGGCCACCACGATCTCGCAGATGTCCCGGTCGGCGGCCCGGATGGCCAAGGAAGCGGTGAACCGGGCCTTCGAGTCCACCCTGACCGAAGGGCTGCTGTATGAGCGGCGGCTGTTCCACTCCGCCTTCGCCACCGACGACCAGACCGAGGGGATGGCGGCGTTCACCGAGAAGCGGCCGGCGAATTTCACTCACCGCTGACCGCCTCGCTCCTCCTCCTCCGGCGCTCCACGCCGGCATCGTCGACTCGTTAATCTGACCGCCTCGCTCCTCCTCCGGCGCGCCGCGCCGGCATCGTCGACTCGGCCCCCAGTTAAGGTGACCCCCGTGACAGTCGTCGACGACACCGCGGCTCCGGTAGCAGCGGCCGAGCCCGAACCGGACTGGTGGCAGCGCCGGTACACCTACACCGGCACCGCCGTCGGCATGCTGTTCCTCTGGTTGTCGATGACGCCGTCGCTGCTGCCGCGGGGCCCGCTGTTCCAGGGCATCGTCAGCGGGGCGGCCGGCGCGACCGGCTACGGGATCGGGGTTTTCGGCGTCTGGCTGGTGCGGTTCATGCGCTCGGAGTCCAGCAGCCGTCGCGCACCAAGCTGGGCCTGGTGGGTGCTGGTGGCCGTGGGCCTACTGGGACTGGTGCTCGGCGTCTTCTACTTCCACTATTGGCAGGACCACGTCCGTGACCTGATGGGTGTGCCGCGGCTGCGCTGGTACAACTACCTACAGGCCGGGGCGCTGGCGGTGCTGTTCCTGTTCCTCTTCGTCGAGGTCGGCCAGTTGATCGGCAAACTCGGCCGGTTCCTGGTGCGGCAGCTCAATCGCGTTGCGCCGCCCCGTGTTTCGTCCGTTGCGGTGTTCGCGCTGCTGACCGCTCTTGGCATCGCCATCATCAACGGGGTGGTGGTGCGCGGAGCGATGAACTTCCTCAACCACTCTTTCTCGGCGGTCAACGACGAGCTGGACCCCAACCTGCCGGCGCCCACGACCCCACTGCGTTCCGGCGGCCCGGGGTCACTGGACTCCTGGGAATCACTGGGCCATCAGGGCCGGATCTTCCTGCACGGCGGCCCCACCGTCGCCCAGCTCACCGAGTTCAACAAGGCGCCGGCCACCGAACCGATCCGGGCGTACGCCGGTATGCACTCGGCCGACGGGATCCGGGCGACGGCCGAACTGGCGGCCGCCGAACTGGAACGCGCGGGCGGCCTGAAACGCAAGATCATCGCGGTGGCCACCACCACCGGGACCGGCTGGATCAACGCCGCCGAGGCCGACTCGCTGGAATACATGTACAACGGCGACACCGCGATCGTCAGCATGCAGTACTCATTCCTGCCCAGCTGGCTGTCGTTCCTGGTGGACAAGGAAAACGCCCGGCACGCCGGGCAGGCGCTGTTCGAGGCGGTCGACGAGAAGGTGCGCGCCCTGCCCGAGGCGCAGCGGCCCAAGATCGTGGTGTTCGGCGAAAGCCTCGGCTCGTTCGGCGGCGAAGCGCCGTTCCTGAGCCCGAACAACATCATCGCCCGCACCAACGGGGCGCTGTTCTCCGGGCCGACGTTCAACAACACCATGCGCGACGACATCACCATCAACCGCGACACCGGGTCGCCGGAATGGCTGCCCATCTTCGACGACGGCGCCAACGTGCGCTTCGCGGCGCGTCCGGAAAACCTGGGCCGCCCGGACGCAACCTGGTACGACCCGAAAATCGTCTACCTGCAGCACGCATCCGACCCGATCGCCTGGTGGCGGCCGAATCTGCTGTTCTCCCAGCCGGATTGGCTGCGCGAGCCACGTGGCTACGACGTGTCCCCCGACATGAAGTGGATCCCGGTGGTGACCTTCCTGCAGGTGTCGGCCGACATGGCGGTGGCCGTCGACGTCCCCGACGGCCACGGACACCGCTACGTCAAAGACGTGGTGAACGGCTGGGCCGCGGTGCTCAACCCGCCCGGATGGACCGCGGAGAAGACCGAGCTGCTGCGCGGCCGGGTCACCCAGGACTACACGCAGTAGTCGGCCCCAACTCGGCGAGCACACCGGCAGCGGCCAGCCCCTGATAACCGCCGACCACGTCGGTGGCTCGGTGCAGACCGAGATCCTGCAACGCCGCGGCGGCCAAGCTGGAGGTGTAGCCCTGCGAGCAGAGCAGCACCCACCGCACATCGTCACCGGTGGCCTCGGGCAGCCGCGCGTCACTGGTCGGGTCGCAGCGCCACTCCAGCACGTTGCGCTCGATCACCAGCGCACCGGGAACCGGGCCCTCTGCGGTGCGCTGAGCGGCGGGCCGAATGTCGACCAACAGGGCGCCGTCGGCCAGCGCCCCGGGAACCTGCGCCGGCATCAGCCGCCGCAGCCGGGCCCGGGCGCGCCGCAGAACCAGGTCGATGCGGCTGCTCAACTGGCTTCCGGCTGGTCGGTGAGTTCGGTGCGGACGCGGCGCAATCGGTGCCGCGGCGTCACCTCGTAGTACGACATCGCGGTCAGCGGCGGCGAATAGGCATGCACGCTCAGCGTCTCCGGTGAGGTGGTGGACGCCGCGGTGACGTCATGCACCCAACCCAGCGGGAAGCCGGCCTGGTCACCGGCGTCGAGGCGACGACGGCGCAATCGTTCACCGTCCCAACGGTATTCGTGCAGCGCGCCGGACAGCACGGTCAGCGCACCGAGTGATCCGCCGTGGTCGTGCAATTCGGTGGCTTGGCCGGTGACCCAGCTGATCAGCCACACATCGAAATCGTCGTCGGCGTGTAGGCGGGCGTACCAGCGCAGGTCGGCGGGCAAACCGCCGGCCGGCAGCAGATGGTCGAACCGGCCGTCCAACACACCTTCGGAGTAGCGGTCGGTGGCATGCAGCAGATCGGGCAGCCGCAGCCGGGTGGCGGAAAGGGTCATGACGGATCGCTCCAGGGAGAAGGAAGAACGCTCGGGCCGGTTACGGGTTAAGCCCCGAAACAACACCCTTGAAACCCGGTATGCGCCATCACGGTGGCCAGTGTTGCATAGATTGACAGCATGCTCAGCACACGAGACCGCGCCCTATCCGGTGCCGCCGCGCTCTCCGCGGTGGCCGCCACCCTGCTGTCGGGGTGTTCCTCCGGCGGTGCCGAGAAGGCCCCGTCGGCCTCGCCCAACGCGTCGGCCGCGGCGCCGGGCAGCCCCGGCGTCGGGGTGTCAGCGGGTGGGGTGACGACCCGGATCGACGAGCCGGCGCAGTCCACCGAGGAGCAGTACGGGCAGTCCTGCCTGGCCGCGAAGGATTGGATGACCGCCAAGGGCGGCGATCCGCACGCTCAGGTGGAGCCGCTGCTGAAAGAAATCCAGGGCGGCAAGGACGCCACCCCGGTCACCTTCCGCAAGACCTGGCCGGAGCTGAACACCGCCCAGCAGGCGGCGGTGCTCATTGCGGTGAACGCCGCCGCCGACGGCGGCTGCTGAGCCGTCGGCCGGTTCAAATCAGACCGACCGAAAGGCCGTGATGGCGAAGCGTGCGGCTCTGGCACTTGGCAGCGGTGGTGCGCGCGGGTACGCCCACATCGGGGTGATCAACGAGCTGCACGACCGCGGCTACCAAGTGGTCGGCGTCGCTGGATCGTCGATGGGCGCGCTGGTGGGCGGGCTGTTCGCCGCGGGTTCGCTCGATGAATTCACCCGGTGGGCCACCTCGCTGACCGGACCGGCGGTGCTGCGGCTGCTGGACCCGTCCATCACGGCGTCCGGAATGCTGCGGGCCGGCAAATTCCTGGACGCGGTGCGCGACATCATCGGTGAGGTCGCCATCGAAAACCTGCCGATGCCCTACACCGCGATGACCACCGACCTGATCTCCGGCCGGTCGGTGTGGCTGCAGCGCGGTCCGCTGGCCGAGGCGATCAGGGCCTCCATCGCCATCCCCGGGATGATCGCGCCGTACGTGCTGGACGGCCGGCTGCTGGCCGACGGCGGCATCCTCGATCCGCTGCCCATGGCGCCGATCGCGGCGGCCAATGCCGACATCACGGTGGCGGTGAGCGTATCGGGGATGGATACCGACGTCGCCGACGAGGCGGGCGCCAAGCCGACCCGGGAACGGTTGAACCGGCTGCTGCGCAGCACCTCCACGCTCATCGACCGATTCACCACCACCGGCAGTAACGAGCCGGGCCAGCCCGTCGAGCAGCCGGAGTCCGACGCCGAGGATCAGCTACTGGACGTCACCCGGGACACCCCGCTGCCCAAGCTGGGCAGCTTCTCGGTGATGATGCGGTCGATCGATATCGGCCAGGCCGCGCTGGCCCGTCATCAGATGGCCGCCTATCCCCCGGATGTGCTCATCGAGGTGCCGCGTACCGCCTGCCGCAGCCTGGATTTTCACCGCGCGGCGGAGCTGATCGACCTGGGCCACGAGTTGGCGGCACGGGCGCTGGACCGTTTGGACGCCGGTGCTGCCAGCTGAACGTCGTAAGTCTGACTGCGCACTCCTCAAACGCGGCTGTCACCTCTTGATCGTCACGCGGCTAAGCAACCAGGTAATCCGACAGCGACTCCAGCGCCCCGTTGGCGTAGCCGCGCCAGAGCCGGGCGAACACCGGTAGCGCCGGGGCGCTGAACGCCGACTTGGGATGCAGGGTCCATCGCCAGGTGACCCGTGTCCCGGTGCCCACGGAATCGAAGAGCCAGACGCCGTCGACGCGGCCGACCAGCGGCGCCATCGGTCCGGTGATGTCGATGATGGTGTAGCCGAAGGACCGGCCCGGGTTGACCTCGGTCAGCGTCTCGCGCATGGTGCCGCCGCCGGCCAGCGCGATGGTCCGAGTCTGCCCGGCGCTCTGCCACTCACCGCGCTGGTCGCGGACCTCCTTGATCGGCGGGATCGGCCCGTACCAGCGCCGGAACAGGGTCGGCAGCGGCATCGGCAGCGTCCGGGAGAACGCCTCATCGGGGCCGACCGGAATCGCCCGCGAACGTTCGACGGTGACGGGATGTGCCATGCAGTAATGCTAGATCTGCAGCACGCTGTAAGCATCCTGCGCATAACGCGCCCGGATGGTCTTCTTGTCGTACTTGCCGACGCTGGTGCGCGGGATCTCGTCGACGAAGGTCCAACGCTCGGGTATCCACCAGCGAACCACTTTGTCCGACAAGAAGTCTCGCAGCTCGCCCGGGGTGGAGTGGGCACCGTCCTGTAGCACGACAACGGCCAGCGGACGCTCCTGCCAGCGTTCGTCGGGCACCCCCACCACGGTGGCCTCCCGGACCAGCGGGTGGGCGATCAGGGTGTTCTCCAACTCCACCGACGAAATCCATTCGCCACCGGACTTGATGACGTCCTTGGCCCGGTCGGTGAGGGTGATGTAGCCCTGGGCGTCGATGCGGCCTACGTCCCCGGTGCGCAACCAGCCGGACTCGAACTTCGACGAGTCGGCGTTGCGGTAGTAGGACCCGGTGATCCACGGCCCGCGGACCTCCAACTCGCCGACCGCGGCATTGTCGTGCGGTAGCGGCGCGCCGTCGTCGTCGACGATGCGGGCCTGCACACCACACATCGGCCGGCCCTGCGTGCCGCGCACTTCCCACACCCGCTCCGGCGGGGTGCCCGGCGCCGGCCAGGCCAGCGTGGCCATCGGCGAGGTCTCGGTCATCCCCCACAGCTGGCGGATCTCCACGCCGTGGCGCTGCTCGAAAGTCTGCATCAGCGAGAGCGGTACCGCCGAGCCGCCGCAGGCCACTAACCGCAGCGACGAAATATCATGTCCCGGTTCGCGATCCAGATAGTTCATCACGTCGTTCCAGATGGTCGGCACCGCACCGGCCACCGTCGGGCGCTGGGTCTCGATCAGGTTCACCAGTGACTTGGCGTCCATAAAACGATCCGGCAGCACGATGTCGGCCCCGGCCATCAGCGCTGCGTAGGGCAACCCCCAGGCGTTGGCGTGGAACATCGGAACGATGGGAAATGCCTTGTCCGCGAAGCTAAGTCCCATGCCGTTGCCACCACAGACCGCCATTGAGTGCAGGTAGCTGGACCGGTGGCTGTAGACCACGCCCTTCGGATTCCCGGTGGTGCCACTGGTGTAACACATTGCCGCGGCAGAGTTTTCGTCGATATCGGGCCAGTCGAACTCGTCGGGCTCCACCGCGGTGATGTCGCGGTAGCGCAGCACCGTCTTACCCGATGCGTCCAACGCGGAGACGTCCCCGGCACCCACCACGATCACGGTGTGCACACTCGACATCCGCGGCAGGATCGGCGCCAGGATCGCCACCAGCGATTCGTCGACGATGACGATGCGGTCGTCGGCTTCAGCGGCAACGAACTCGATCTGCTCGGGGAACAGCCGAATGTTCAGGGTGTGCAGCACCGCCCCCATCGACGGGATCGCGACGTAGGCCTCCAGGTGTTCCTGGTTGTTCCACATGAAGGTGGCGACCCGCTGATCACCGTCGATCCCGAGCCGACGCAGGGCGTGGGCCAGCCGGGCGGCCCGCTGGCCGAGCACCCGGTAGCTGACATGCCGGAAACCGTCGCCGGTGGCGGTACTGACGATGCGGTCACCATGAACACCGACCGCGTAGCGCAGGATCTCCGCCACGGTGAGTGCGGTGTTCTGCATGGTGCTCCGCATAAGGGGATGGTATCGCCGGGCCGAGGCTGCGACCTCGGGTCCGAATGATCCACCGCTGCTCACGGGTAACCTCGACGGTGGCTTCGATACTTCAGATGCTCACCAGGAGGACTCCATGCGCAGGACCGGCATGCTCGCCGCGGCAGCGGCGGTGGCCGGATGTGCCGTGCTGGCCGGGCCGGCCGGCGCCGCATGGGCCGACAAGTCCGCGCAGGAGACCATCGACGACCTGCAGCGGCAGGGCTACCAAGTGCAGATCGACAAGATCGGCACCGGTCCGGCTTCCAAGTGCATCGTCACCAGCGTGCGCAACCCGCATACCGTCACTCAGTGGGTGCCCTTCGTGGGGCCAGGTCTAGGTACCCGGGACGGCACTTTCCTGGTGCCGGTGGTGACCAGTCAGACGGTCTCGGTGTCGCTGGACTGCAGCCAGCACTGATCCTTCTAACCGGGCTTGAGACGGCCAGCAGGTTCCAGCCGGTCAGGACGGGATGTGCAGGCTCTGCATCGACAGCGCCTCGACGTTGCCGTGGAAGTCCCCGACGTAGAGCCGGCTACCGTCCCGACTGGCTGCCAGGCAGGACACCGGCCGGCCGATGTCGATGCGGTTGACGATCCGCGCGGTCGACGGGTCCACGACCACGACATTGTCGCCGTCGGTCAGCAAAACCGTTGCGCCAGTGGACAACACGCTCACCGGCATGCCGCCGACCGGAATGGTCTGAATCAGCCGGGCCGACAGTGTGTCAACGATCCGGAGCACCGCGCCGAGTGCGGGATCCCAGCCGGTCAGCACGACCCGCTGATCAGCGGCGTCCACGGCCAGGTCGCCGATCGAGTCACCGACCGGGACGGTGCGCAGCCGTCCGGTGCGGATGTCGATCATCAGCAGAACCGCGCCGGTGAGGGTGGTCAGCGCGGCGTACAGCCGGGTGCCGGCCCGGTTGATCCGCAGGGTGTCGATCGCGATACCGGCCGGGACGGCGATGGTGCCGATCCGGCCGCTCTCCACGTCGACGACGGCGACGTCGACCGCACCGTCGAAGTTGCGGGCCACATACAGCACGTCACCGGCCGGGCTGACGGCCAATCCCTCGGCGTCCACGCCGATCTCGCGGGAGGCCAGCCGGCAACCGGAGTCGGGGTCGAGAGCCACCACCATGTCGGCGGAGGTCGACGCCGACCGGACGAAAACCAGATCGGCAGTGGCCACCGCGTAGGGCTCGGGAACGTCGCCGACGATATCGGTGACGGTCAGGGTCGCGGTGTCGATGATGGACACCGCGTCCTGGCCGTAGTGGGCGGCCACCAGGTGGCGGCCGTCGCGGCTGACGGTCAGGTCGGTGACCGCACCGGGCAGATCGGCCACTACACCTTCGGCGACCCGGGGGACATGATGCAGATAGTCGGTCGCCGGCAGCGGCGGCCGCGCCCGCAGGGAGCCGCGCGAGGTATGCATCATCGGCGGCCACACCATCTCGGTGGGGCGTTCGGCGACCGCAGTACCGCCCGTCATGCTCGCCATATCTGTCAATCACCTCCGTGGGCCAGGCCGCAGCCAAGCCACCATGAAAATCAGGGAAAATAGCTAGGACGCAAAGTCGTCGGCAATGAGTTTAGCTGTCGACGCCGGCCCATTTTTCCACCGCAGTTCCGGTGCCCGACCAAAAAACTCAGATTCGACCGGCGTTGTCGTGGTTATTTTCTGCCTGCTTCACTGGGTATCGGGTGTGTTCTCATAATTGCCGCAGCGCCAAGAATTCTTATTCAAACGGCTGAAATGCGGCCTACATCACAATCGCCGCGGGCCTCTAATTTCGACATGCTGTTGGTCGACCTATCCTCACCGAATGGACCCCGATGCCGAACCAGACCCGCGGATCGGGCTGCGCCTGGGCTGGGTGGTGCTGGGGCTGCTGGTCGTCGGCCTGATCGCGGGCGGGTTGGCGATCCGCAGCGGCCACTTCGACACACCGCTGGCCGGGCGCCCGACGACGGAGCCGGTGACCGGCGGGGGCGACACCGTGGCCGAACGTCCCTCCCCGTCAGCGAGCCGGCCCGCACCGCGCCGCCCGGCGCCCGCCCGGCCCGGCCGCACGGTGAACATCGCCGGCGTCGGCAACAACCGCACCGTCGAGTGCATCGACAACGCCGTCAGCATCAGCGGCGTGGACAACATGGTGGTGCTGACCGGACAGTGCACACGGGTAGAGGTGTCCGGTGTGGACAACACGGTGACAATCGAAGCGGCCGAAGCGATCTCGGTGTCCGGCCTGAACAACACCGTGCACTTCGGTTCCGGTACGCCTGAGGTGGAGAAGTCCGGGATCGGGAACACGATCGGGCGGTCGTGACTGCCGCGGGACAGTTACTGCCCTAGCTGGCGGCTGCGCCCGCAGCGATGACCGCCCGATTATGTTCGGCCGCAACGGGTATCGCGATCTTGTCCAGCCGTCGGTCATACGTCATCAACCCGTTGACCTCGTTCTCGACGTCGGTGGTCTGGGTGTAGATGGCCCCGGACAGCCCGCCCGCCCGGACCAGCGCTTCCAGATCCCGGCTCACCTGGACGTAGCGCTCGGTGAGCTGTTCGGTGCTGTCGGTCATCTCATAAGACTCCGGCCGGCCCGGCCACCGGTTGTTGTCCAGGGCCAGCCCCAGGCCACCGTACTCGCCGTCCACCCGCACCCGGCCGTCGAAGGGGCCGCTCGGGCGGCCGGGTCCGACGTAGGTGTGGTCGTCGTAGATATCGCCGGCGCCGGTGTCGCCCAAGGATTTACAGCAGTTCACCCCGCTGTTCGCGTTCACCAGCCGGGTCGGGTCGGCGGCCTTGACCGCCTCGGCGATCCGGGCGGTGTCGAATTCGCCCCAGCCCTCGTTGAACGGCACCCAGCCGACGATCGAGGTCACACTGCGGAGCTGGTCGATCATCTCGAACAGTTCCTTCTCGAAGTTGGTCTTGGCCGCCTGGATCGGCGGCGGGGCGGGGCCGACCGGGATTTCCAGATTCACGTCCAGTGACGGCATGTCCTGCCACACCAGCAGCCCCAGTTTGTCGGTCCAGTAGTACCAGCGGGCCGGTTCCACCTTGATGTGCTTGCGCACGAAGTTCATCCCGAACTCTTTGGTCCGCTCCAGATCGAATTTGAGCGCGTCGTCGGTCGGCGCGGTGTAGATCCCGTCCGGCCAGTAGCCCTGGTCGAGCGGGCCGTGCAGGAAGGTGATCTTCCCGTTCAGCGCGATCCGCGGCCGGCCCTTGTCGTCGTCGACGATGCCGATGGTGCGCAGTCCCGCATAGCTCTTGACCGCGTCGAGCACGGCTCCGGACTCGGTGAGCAGACCGACCGTCACGTCGTAGAGATGCGGGTCGTCCGGGCTCCACAGCCGCGGCTCGGGTATCTGGACACCGATGGCCTCCCCCGGCTCGCCGGAGGAGATTCCGACCACCCGGCCGTGCGGCTCGGAGACGAAGACAATGACCCG
>CAYPTG010000060.1:0-10216 GCA_964413455.1 uncultured Mycobacterium sp.
GCGGACACCACCGGCAGGGCTAGGCCCGGGTCGGTGAGCCATTCGATCCGCCGGCCCAACACCGCGCTGACCGCACCGTCGGTGGGCGCCAGAATCCAGCGCCACAGCACCGCCACTGCCAGCGGCGAACAGATCCACGGGATCACGTACAGCGCACGGAACAGCCCGGTGCCCGGCAGGCCCCGGGCCAGCATCGTCGCCGCCGCCAGCCCAAGTACCACCTGCGCGGGCACCACGATCGCGATGAACAGCAACGTCACCAACAGCGAATTGCCGAACGACGGGTCACTGAGCACCGACCGCCAATTGTCCAGCCCCACATAGCGAATCGGTCCGAGCAGATCCCAGCGGTGCAGGCTCAGCCACGCCACCACCAGCATCGGCAGCACCAGAAAGCACACCACCCCGAACAGGCTCGGCGCGAGCAGACCGTAGCCCAATGCGGCCGAGCCCGCGCGGCGGTTCCCACGCACTGATCGATCGTAGCCAGCGGCTACCGTGGAACGGTGAGTTCTCGGGATGTCGACGACGAGTTCCTCGCGCTGCCGCTGAATCGGCTGGCCGAGACGGCGCTGTCGGCAGCGCAGGCCGGCGGCGCGAGCTATGCCGACCTGCGGGTGCACGCGATCACCACCGAGGTCGTCCAGTTGCGTGACGGGGAACTGGAGTCGGCGGTGCTGGATCGCGACATCGGCCTGGCGGTGCGGGTGATCGTCGACGGCACCTGGGGTTTCGCTTCGCATGCCGGGCTGACCCCCGACGTCGCCGCTGACACGGCGCGGCACGCGGTCGGCGTCGCCGTCACACTGGCCGTGCTCAACGCCGAACGGATCGAGCTGGCCGACGAACCGGTCCACCGCGACGTCAGCTGGGTGTCGGATTACCGCATCGACCCGTTCGCCGTGTCGACCGCCGACAAGATCGGTGTGCTTCAGGAGTATTCCGGGCGGCTGTTGGCCTCCGACGGGGTGAACCATGTCTCGGCCACCGTCAACACCGTCAAGGAGCAGACGTTCTACGCCGACACCTTCGGCTCGTCGATCGCTCAGCAGCGGGTGCGGACGATGCCGGTACTGGAGGCGGTGGCCGTCGACCCCGCCGCCGGCACCTTCGAGTCGATGCGCACCCTGGCACCGCCGACCGCACACGGCTGGGAGGCCGTTGCCGGTGACGACGTGTGGAACTGGACCGCGGAGCTGTCCGAGCTGCCGGAGCTGCTGGCCGAGAAGACTAAAGCGCCCAGCGTGGTGGCCGGTCCCACCGATCTGGTGATCGACCCGACCAACCTGTGGCTGACCATCCACGAGTCGATCGGGCATGCCACCGAGTACGACCGGGCAATCGGCTACGAAGCCGCCTATGCCGGAACATCTTTCGCCACCCCGGACAAGCTGAACACCATGCGCTACGGCTCGCCGGTCATGAACGTCACCGCCGACCGCACCGTCGAGCACGGTCTGGCCACCATCGGTTACGACGCCGAAGGGGTAGCCGCCCAGCGGTGGGATCTGGTGCGCGACGGCATCTTCGTCGGCTACCAACTGGACCGGGTGTTCGCCCGTAAGTTGGGGTTGGCGCGTTCCAACGGCTGCTCGTACGCCGACGCCCCGCATCACGTCCCGATTCAGCGGATGCCCAATGTGTCGCTGCAGCCGGGTGCCGAGGATGTGAGCACCGCAGATCTGATCAGCAGGGTGGACAACGGGCTATACATCGTCGGCGACAAGAGTTGGTCAATCGACATGCAGCGCTACAACTTTCAGTTCACCGGGCAGCGGTTCTTTCGTATCCGGGGCGGACGCCTGGACGGCCAGGTGCGCAACGTCGCCTACCAGGCGACGACCACCGACTTCTGGAACTCGATGGAGGCCGTCGGCGGCCCGTCGACCTGGCGCCTCGGCGGTGCGTTCAACTGCGGCAAGGCGCAGCCCGGTCAGATGGCCGCGGTGAGCCACGGTTGCCCGTCGGCGTTGTTCCGCGGGGTCAACGTGCTCAACACCGTGGAGGAATCCGGCCGATGAGCGTCAGCGAAGGGGACAAATCGGGGTGGGGCAGGTGATTCCCGCACAGGACGTCGTCGAACTCGCCCTGCAGGCCGCCGCCCAGTCGGGTCTGGCTGATGAGACCATCGTCATCGTCACCGACCGCTCTGAAGCCTCACTGCGTTGGGCCGGCAACTCGATGACCACCAACGGGGTATCCACGGCGCGGTCGACGACTGTGATTTCCGTTGTCGGAGAAGGCGATACCGCCCGTATGGCCGCGGTGCGTTCCAGCGTCGTCGACCCAGCAGCCATCGCCGACATGGTGGCCGCCTCCCAGCGGGCCGCCCTCGCCGCCCCCGAGGCCCGCGACGCCGCACCGCTGCTCACCGGCTCGGGCAACCCCGCCGACTGGGGTGACCCGGTACCTGACACCGGGGTCGGGGCTTTCGCAGAGCTGGCACGGGCACTCTCGACCGGCTTCGGCCGCGCCGACCGGCTCTACGGCTTTGCGCATCACATCGTGGAGACGACGTTTCTGGCCACCTCGACCGGGCTGCGCCGTCGGTTCACCCAACCGACCGGATCGGTGGAGATCACCGCCAAACGCGGAGCCGCCAGCGCATGGGCCGGGGCGAGCACACCGTGGTTCGCCGACGTCCCGGTCGACGGGATGCTCGCCGATCTGTCCACCCGGCTGGACTGGGCGCGACGCACCATCGAGCTGCCGGCCGGGCGCTACGAGACGCTAATGCCGCCCTCGACGGTCGCCGACATGATGATCTATCTGGGCTGGTCGATGGAGGGCCGCGGTGCCCAAGAGGGCCGCACCGCACTGTCGGCACCGGGCGGCGGGACGCGGGTGGGGGAGAAGCTCACCGATCTGCCGCTGACCATGTACTCCGACCCGTCCGTGGCCGGCATGGAGTGTGCGCCGTTCGTACACACCGCCTCGGGCTCGGAACAGGTGTCGGTGTTCGACAACGGTATGGATATCTCCCGGGTGGACTGGATTCGGGACGGCACCATCTCGGCACTGGCCTACCCGCGGGCCACGGCCGCCGAGTTCGACACGGCTGTGGCGGTACCCGCCGACAACCTGCTGATGACCGGCGGCACGACCGATCTCGCCGAAATGGTGGCCGCCACCGAGCGCGGACTGCTGCTCACCACGCTGTGGTACATCCGCACCGTCGACCCCGCCACCCTGCTGCTCACCGGCCTCACCCGCGATGGTGTGTACCTCATCGAAGATGGCGAGATCACCGCCGCGGTCAACAACTTCCGGTTCAACGAGAGCCCATTGGATTTGTTGCGCCGGGCCACCGAAGCCAGCAAGCCGGAAGCTACCCTGCCCCGGGAGTGGAGCGACTGGGCCACCCGCGCGGTGATGCCCACGCTGCGAATCCCGGACTTCCACATGTCGTCGGTGAGCCGGGCGCAATAGTTGGGGTAGTGCGCCGTTAGGCTCGTGGAGCGTCGACGTCGGCGCATGGGGCGGTAGCTCAGTTGGTTAGAGCCGTGGACTCATAATCCATTGGTCGCGGGTTCGAGCCCCGCCCGCCCTACGTCAGAAGTGTATTACTTCGGTTGTTGCTTTCCGTCCTGGCCCGTGGGCCGTGGCGATGAGCCCGTCAGGCGTGAGGCCGCTGCGGCTGCGGCCCAACCCCGGGGATAAGGCAGGCACGATTTGATGCTTGCCCCAGGCTCGTGAGCATCTCGCAGTCCGCGCTCAGTCGGGTGCTGAGCCCTATTGCACGTTTTTGTGAGATGAACTCGTCAAAATCGAATGGCGTTGATGCACCGCTATTTTCACCAGCTATAAGCTCCTGCCGGAGGGCACTGAGATGCGTATCCATGCCGGCAAAGGTACACCGCAGTACGTCGCGATCCCAGTCTCCGACCCTAGACATATCGGTCCCGTATCCGCAGGGCGATAGCGACGGCTTCGATCGCCATGACGACGCTGAGCGCGATCACCAGCCAGGTGCTGGGCGCGGTCAGCGACGTCACGATCAGCAGCGTGGCGGTGCCTGTCAGGCAGACGGCGAGGCCAGTGGTGATCTTGTCGGTCACGGTGTTCCTTTCCTGCGTACGTGTTGCTCGGCTCCTACGTACGTAGGCCTTACGTTTGCTCGGCCCTACTGGGCGGAGAATCTCGGCGATCTCGCGGATCGCCCACGCGGCTCCCGGTAAGGCCAGGGCCAGCGCGATGAGTTGGAGCATCATTGGTTCAGTCGGTGAACCGTTTGACGTGGGCCACCGTTCGCTCCAGCAGTTCGTCACACACCGTGGTGTCCAACTGTGCTTCCCCGAGTTCGATGAAGTCGTCTTTATCGGTGTAGGGGAGTAGTTCCTGGGCCTCACCGATCCGGGCGCACATCGTGGCGATGAACTTCTCGTAGCCGACCAGCGGCGAGATGGCGAAGGAGCCCATGTCTTCGACGAAGTCCCGGGCCTCGCTGTCAACCGGGGTTTGCAGGCAGGTTTCGGCTTGGCCGAGAAATGCGCCGTGATAATCCATCAGCCGATGGGCGACGGCCAGGATCGCGTCGGCATCGGGTTCGGCGTCGGGGCTGTGCGGGCCGCCGGCGTTGCCGAACGCGCCCTTGAGCGCGGGGCTGAACAGGAACTGTTCAGCCTGCACCGCGGTATCGGCAATCGCTCGCATCGCGTGATAGGCCACCGCGGCGTAGGTCCGGCCGCTGAGCGGCACGATCCCGGGGCGGGGCTGATACCCCGAGGCGACGACGCGGAGCCTGACTTGCAAGGCGTTTCGGCGCTGGACCAGCACAGAGGTGAACGCGGCCCATGGCCAGGCGGGCGGTTTATCGGCAATCAACCGCGCCAACGCCTCCTGGGTGGTCGCGACATGCGCAATTTCCGAAGCCATCTCGTCCGGCGGAACAACCCGTCGAGGTGTGGGGTCGATCGGCCGCGCCATGGACTCGGCCTGTGCGCGGAAGTCGGCGGGCCAGGGCCATGGCCCCGATTCGGGTGCAGCTTTGGCCCGAGTGCCGGAATAGACGGCCCACGCCGCGCCGACCAGAACCATCAGACCGATGAATCCCCACAGCCGCGATCCGGCCGTCAGCCCGGCGATCAGCAGCACGATTCCGGCGATCAAACTCAGCGTTTTCCCGCGGGAGAGTGCGGTCAGCGGCGTGTCGGTCGACATGTGATGCCCCTTGTGTCGGTGTGGTCGGCGAGAGGCTATCGGCGGCCTCCGACATTTTTCGGACGCAGTGACAACGCCGCGATGTGAACAACTGCGAAACTTGCCTCGCCGCTGACGGCGGCGTGATGAGGTGAACGGATGTGGAATCCTCAGAACTATCTGACCTTCGCCGACCAGCGTGGCCGGCCGTTCTTCGACCTGGTGGGCCGGGTGGGTGCGGAGTCACCGCGACGGGTGGCCGACTTGGGCTGTGGGCCGGGCAATCTCACCAAATATCTCGTCGAGCGCTGGCCCGATGCGGTGGTGCAGGGCTGGGACAGCTCCCCGGAGATGGTCGCGGCGGCCCGCGAGCGCGGAATCGACGCCGAGGTCGGCGATATCGCCACCTGGGATCCGCAACCGGATACCGACGTGTTGCTCAGCAACGCGGCGCTGCAATGGCTGCCGGAGCACCCAGAGCTGATGGTGCGCTGGGTCGGGAAACTGGAACCGGGAGCGTGGCTGGCTGTGCAGGTGCCCGGTAACTGGACCGCGCCCTCGCACGCCTCGGTGCGGAAACTCGTCAACGACGACGCCTGGTCAGATCTGTTGCCGGGCATACCGTTTCGCAGTGGGGACGTGGTGGAAACCCCGATCAAGTATGCCGAGCTACTCACCGACGCCGGGTGCAAAGTCGACGCGTGGGAGACCACCTATATCCACGAGCTAACCGGCGAGAACGCGGTGCTGAACTGGATCGCCGGCACCTCGTTGACCGCGGTGGAGGAACGGCTGGATGAGGATCAGTGGCAGCGGTTCCGTGCCCAGTTGATCCCGATGCTCAATGAGGCCTATCCGATGCGGCCGGACGGGCGCACGCTGTACCCGTTCCGCCGCATCTTCATCGTTGCGCAGGTGCAGTAGGGCTAGTGGGCCGGGCGCTCCGCGCCGCCTGCGGTATCGGGCTTGATAAAGACCACCGCCGCAATTGCGGTAAGCACCAGGACCCCGATCGAGACCGAGATGGCCAGGTGCAAACCGCTGAGGAAGGCGGTCTTGGCCTGGGTCAAGATCTGCTCGGCCAGCACCGGTGAGGCCTGCGACGCCACCACCTCGGCGTCGTGCAGCGATTCTCGGGCAGTGCCGAGTTCGCCGGTGCCCAACCCGGGCAGCGGGCCGAACCTGGAGGTGTAGGTGGCGGCTAACACCGATCCCAGCACCGCGATGCCTAATCCGCTTCCCAAGTCGTAGGCGACTTCCTCGACCCCGGCCGCCTGCCCGACATAGTCTTCGGGCACCGCGGAGATGATCACATCGTTGGCGGCGACCATGGCGACGTCGAGCACGAAGCCCACCACCGCCAGCGAGGCGGCGAAGACCAGGAAATGCGCCGTAGTGCCCAGAGTCAGCAGCGGAGTCAGCGCCAAACCGGCCAGGCCGATGCTGCAACCGATCGCGAACCGGCTGCCGAAACGGTCCACCACCTTATGCGCCAGCAAGGCGCCGAGAACGGTGGCCACCGCCAACGGCGCCAGCCATAGCGCGGCACGCACCGGGCTGAGCCCCAGCACGTTCTGCAGGTACTGGGCCAGCAGCAGGTCCAAACCGACGATGGCGAACATCGCCAACAGCACCCCGAGCACGGCGAACGTGAACGACGCCTGCCCGAACAGTCGGACATTGAGCAGCGGTTCGATCCCGCGCTGCTGCCGGCGCAGCTGCCGGGCGATGAACCACCACGTTCCGCCGACGGCGACGACCAGGAACCCTGCGGTGGCCAGGTCCGGGCCGTACCGCGCCAGCCTCTTGATGACGAACACCAGCGCCAGGATCGCCGCAATCGACAGCACCGCGCTCAGCCCGTCCAGGGTTAGCGGCGCCTGCGAACGCGACTCCGGTACCAGCCGCCAGACCGCCAGCAGCACCAGCACAGCCAGCGGAACGTTGATCAGGAAGACCGCGCCCCACCAGAAATACTCGACCAGCAGCCCACCGACCAGCGGGCCGATCGCTGCGCCCAAAGCCGATACCGCAGACCAGATTCCGACCGCACGCAGCCGATCGGCCCGGTCGGGGTAAGCCACCCGCACCAGCGACATCGTCGCCGGCATGATCATCGCCGCGCCGACGGCCATCGCCGCCCGAGACAGGATCAGCATCACCGGAGCGGTCGCGAACGCGGCCGGCAGCGATGCCAATCCGAAAAGCACCAGACCGGCCATCAGCGTGGCTTTGCGGCCGAACCGATCACCGGCGACCCCGGACACCAGCAGCAGCGGCGCGATGACCAGCGGATAGATGTCCACGATCCACAGCAGTTGGGTGCTGGACGGGCTCAGCGCGTCGGCGATCCGGGGGGCGGCGACATGCAGCACCGTGACGTCCACCACGACCATGAACAGCGCGGCGCACACCGAGAACAACACCCCGGACGGACGGCCCACCATTGAACGTTGGGCAGCTGTCATGCGAACCGTCGTCGAGTCACCAGACGACTATACGAACCGGCGTGCATAGGATGGCGACGTACCGGCCCCCTTACCCAGGATGGCGTGCCCGTGAAGTTCAGGTTTACGCACGGCCCGGCTCGGCGGGTCGTGCTGGTGTCGGTGGCGGTGGGTGTTGTCGTGCACGTTGCCGCCCCGCCGATCGGCGCCGCGCCGGACGATCGCGCTGACCAGATGCGCGAGCTGGCCGTGACCGGTGCCGCGATGGTGACCGACTACTTCCAGCAGATCGGCGTCAGCGCCCGTCCGCGGATGACCTTCATCCCGTCCGGCGTCAGCGGCAGTAGCCGGTGCGTCGATGTCGACGGCCAGCACACTCAACACGACCGCTCCTTCTACTATTGCGCCACCGACGACGCGGTGCATCTCGGTCAGGACATCCTGTGGGACTCCTACCGGCAGTTCGGTGCGGCCGCGGCGATTTCTGGAATCGCCCACGAGTTTGGTCACTCGCTGCAGGCACTGGTGGGAGTGCCGAACCCAAGGAAGCCGGCCGAGACCATCGGAAGTGAAAACCAAGCCGATTGCGTCTCGGGCGCTTTCATGGGTCACCTGCGAGATAGCGGGAACACCGATCTCACCTCCGCGGAGGACCTGGATGGCATCACCGGGTATCTGACCGCGACGGCGTCGGTTGAGGGCCCCGGACGCGATCACGGCACCGCCGCCGAACGCATCGAGTCCTTCACGCTGGGCTATGACGGCGGGTTGCCCGCGTGTAACCGGTTCTACCCCAACACGCCCTTGGCGCCCGCGCCGCGCTAGCCCAAGTTGTCTCGCTCCTAGCGCGGGTTGATCTTCCACTGCGTCACGTCGACCGCGCCGACCGTCGGGTCGAGTTGCTGGATGCGCCGGACACCGTGCGCCGGCTGCTCAGCCATCCAGCCTGGGCGCTGCGGGCCGGGGCCGGTGGTCACCTGGCGGCGCTTAGCCACATTCCGGATGCGCCGGGCGTAGAGCCGGTCCTGAAGCAGCGTCCACAGCACCCGGCAGCCGTCCTTGACGGCATGCAGGTTGGTGGTGCCGTAGTAGCGGTGATGCTCGAAGCTGGGCACTTCGGTGATGGCGGCCCCGGAGAGTGCGAAGCGCCCGATGATCAGCGCTTCGATCTCGAAGCCGTCACCGCGCACCATCGCCGGCCCGTCGTCGATCTCGATCTCGGGCAGGTCCAGCATGTAGAGCTGGTCGGCCCAGAAAGCGTTGTAGCCGTAGCACAAGTCGCTGAACTTGGTAGCGGTCAGCATGCTGGCCACCAAGTTCAATCCCTTGTTGCCCAGTGAGCGGATGACGGTGATGTCGTCGCTGCCGCCGCCCGGGCAGTACCGGCTGCCCTTGGCGAGATCGGCGCCGTCGGTCAGCGCTTTGATGAACCTGGGGATCTCGTGCGGGTCCGCGGAGCCGTCGACGTCGAACATGACGATCGCGTCACCGGTGACTTCGGCAAACCCGCAGGCCAGCGCGTTGCCCTTGCCTTTGCGGGTCTGATACACCACCTTGGCCATCGGCAGGGCCTGTCGGGCGGCCTCGGCGGACTCGTGATCGTCATCGTTGACCACCACGATGACCTCGTAGAACTCCTTGAGATAGGGGAGGATCTCGCGGATGTTGTCGGCCTTGTTGGCCGGCACCACGACGCTGACGCGGGGGTTGGCCGGCCGGCGCTCATCCTTGGGCCGGCGCCGATCGAAGATGGGGTTACCGTCCGGACCGAGCAACAGCTGACCGTCTGGGCCGATCACGTAGTCCGGGCCGCCTGGCACGTAGTCGGGGCCGTAGCCGGTAAAAGGTTCGGACTGGCTGAACCCGGTGTCCGCTGAGGTGGAATCGTCGTCAGCGCGACTCCCCAGCTCGCCCATCCCGATCTCCTTCAGCGCCGCGCGGTGTATCCGCCGGAACGACAGACTCTACGCACCGCATAGTGTCGTCCGCTCCCATGATGTGTCGTCGCACCTATGGTAGGCAGCGTGAGCGGGGAAGTTCGGGCCGTGTCGATGACCAGCCGCGTCGCGATGGTCGACGGCATCGTGCTGTTCGCGTTGGTAATCCTGGCGCTGGTGTTCGTGCTGTGGGCGGCGCACGCGGCTCGGGGCAGGACGCGGGTCGCGTGGGCGTGTCTGGCGGTGGGCCTCGTCGGTTGGGCGGTCGGCGACGCCATTTGGGCCTACTACGAGATGACATTGCACAAGGTGCCGTTTCCGACGGTCGCCGATGCGGCGTACCTGCTACTGCCGCTCGGCGCCTGTCTGGCCATGCTGCTGTTCCCCCGAAATCGCAGCGGCCAGTCCCGTGGCCGCATCCTGATCGACGGTCTGATCGTCGCGGGCTCGCTGTTCCTGGTCAGTTGGGTGACAATCCTCGGCCCCATGTACACGGAAGGGGGGCACGGCCGGCTGGAATTCGCCGTGTCGTTGGCCTACCCGGTCTCCGATGTGGTGATCCTGACCGTCGCGGCGGTGGTGCTCAACCGGACGGTCCGTGATCAACGGCTGGTCCTGACGCTGCTGACCATCGGCATGGCCTGTATCGCGCTGGCCGACAGCGGTTATGTCTACCTGGCCAACAAGGACGAG
>CAYPTG010000061.1:0-10197 GCA_964413455.1 uncultured Mycobacterium sp.
TGCTGGAGTACGACGAGGTGGTCGCCCGCTTCGACCCGGTGCTGGGCCTGGAAGTGCACGTCGAGCTGTCCACCGCCACCAAGATGTTCTGCGGCTGCGCCACCACCTTCGGTGCCGAGCCCAACACCCAGGTCTGCCCGGTGTGCCTGGGCCTGCCCGGCGCGCTGCCCACCCTGAACCAGGCCGCGGTGGAATCGGCCATTCGGATCGGTCTCGCCCTGAACTGCGAGATCGCATCCTGGTGCCGGTTCGCCCGGAAGAACTACTTCTACCCCGACCAGCCGAAGAACTACCAGATCACCCAGTACGACGAGCCGATCGCGTTCAACGGCCACCTGGAGGTCCCGCTGGAGGACGGCAGCACCTTCACCGTCGCCATCGAGCGCGCGCACATGGAGGAGGACACCGGCAAGCTGACCCACGTCGGCAGCGACACCGGCCGCATCCACGGCGCCACCACTTCGCTGCTGGACGTCAACCGCGCCGGGGTGCCGCTGATCGAGATCGTCACCAAACCCATCGAGGGTGCCGGCGAGCGCGCCCCGGAGGTGGCCCGCGCCTACGTGACCGCGCTGCGCGACCTGCTGCGCGGCCTGGAGGTGTCCGACGTCCGGATGGATCAGGGCTCGCTGCGCTGCGACGCCAACGTGTCGCTGCGGCCGATCGGCCAGGCCGAGTTCGGCACCCGCACCGAGACCAAGAACGTCAACTCGCTCAAGAGCGTCGAGGTGGCGGTGCGCTACGAGATGCGCCGGCAGGCAGCGGTTTTAGCCTCCGGCGGGACGATCCGTCAGGAGACCCGGCACTTCCATGAGGACGGCTACACCTCACCGGGGCGCGCCAAGGAGACTGCCGAGGACTACCGCTACTTCCCTGAGCCGGACCTGGAGCCGGTGGCCCCCGACGCCGAGCTGGTCGAGGCGCTGCGTGGCACCATCCCGGAGCTTCCCTGGCTGTCGCGCAAGCGGATACAGCAGGAATGGGGAGTGTCCGACGAGGTGATGCGCGACCTGGTGAATGCCGGTGCGGTGGAACGGGTTTCGGCCACCGTAAGCCACGGCGCCTCCAGCGAGGCGGCCCGCGCCTGGTGGGGCAACTTCCTGGTGCAGAAGGCCAACGAGTCCGGCGTCGAACTCGATGCGCTGGCGATCACCCCGGCCCAGGTAGCCACCGTCATAGCCCTGGTGGATGGCGGCAAGCTGTCCAACAAGTTGGCCCGTCAGGTCATCGAGGGGGTGCTAGCCGGAGAGGGCGAGCCCGAGCAGGTGATGACCGACCGGGGTTTGGCGCTGGTGCGCGACGATTCGCTGATCCAGGCCGCCGTCGACCAGGCGCTGGCGGCCAGCCCGGACATTGCCGAGAAGATCCGCGGCGGCAAGATTCAGGCCGCCGGCGCGGTCGTCGGCGCGGTGATGAAGGCGACCAAAGGTCAGGCCGACGCGGCCCGGGTGCGGGAGTTGGTGCTGGCGGCCTGCGGCCAGAGCGGCTGAACGCTCAGCCGGTCGTAACCGGACAGAACCGCGGTGGCGCCGGTGAAGCCGTCGTTGTCTGCGTCGGTGGTGACCACAGCGGTGGCTAGGCCTGCGCCCAGCGCGGCGCTGAGCCCGGCGGCCGAATCCTCCACCGCCATCGCCTGTTCGGCGCGCAGCCCGAGCTCCCACAGCGCGTGGTGGTAGATCTCCGGGTCGGGTTTGCCGCGGCCGACCTCGTCGCCGGTGATCATCACCTCGACCGCGCCGTCGCCGAGCAGATCGCGTACCGAACGGTGCACCGCCGTCCGATGCCGCTCGGTGACGATGGCGATCCGCCGCCCCGCACAGTGCAGATCCCACACCAGGTCGCGAAACGCGTCGTCGTCACGCCGCGTGCCGTCCAGCACCGCGTCCAGCGAGAAGACCACCGCGGCCAGGTCCGGGATGTCGATGCGCGGCCGGGTGACCCGGTCCCACCAGAACGACGTCGGCATCTGCGGCATCTGCATCGTGGTCATGTTCGGAAGTATCGGCCGACGACGCGGCCCGGCCATCCCCCGATCGGGGGAGCCCGCCGGTGAACCGGGGGAGGGCGGTGACCGGGTGCGCACCGGGTGCGGCAGCGGGCATTACCGTTGAGTTCATGCCGGTGCGGGTGGTGCTCGTCGACGATCACCAGATGGTCATCGAGGGTCTCAAGGCGATGCTCGCCCCATTCGCCGACCGGGTCCAGGTAGTGGGCGAGGCGGTCAGCGGCCCGCAGGCGATGACGGCGATCGGCGAGCTGGGGCCCGACATAGCGCTGTGCGACGTGCGGATGCAAGGGGTCAGCGGCCTTGACCTGTGCCGCGAGATCCGGGAGCGCCACCCGGGCGTCAAGGTGATCCTGCTGTCGGTCTACGACGACGAGCAGTACCTGTTCCAGGCCATGCGGGTCGGTGCGTCCGGATATCTGCTCAAGGGCATCGGCAGCGACGAGCTGGTCCGCCAGCTCGAAGGGGTGCAGGCCGGCGGAAGCGCCATCGACCCCGGCCTGGCCGTCCGCGCCGCCGAGACCGCCGCGCGGCTGCAAAGCGACCAGTTCTGGCCCGGTGCCCGGCACGGGCTCACCCAGCGGGAGAGCGAGATCCTGTCGCTGGTGGTGACCGGAGCCTCCAACCGCGGTATCGCCGCCAAACTGGTGATCGGCGAAGAGACCGTCAAAACCCACCTCAGCTCGATCTACCGCAAACTCGGGGTGGGGGACCGCACCAGCGCGGCGGCAACCGCCTTGCGGGAAGGCATCTTTCGGTGAGCACCTCGGGCGGGGTCAGCGCCGATGCCGTGCACGGTCTGCTCGACGCCGACCGCGAGGTGGCGCTGCTGCTGGACATCATCGCCGCCACCTCCAGCGGGCCCGGGGTGGAGCCGATGGCGGCCGCGGTAGCCCGGGTGATCACCGCCGCGACGGCGTCCGACGTCTGCTTCGTGCATGTGCTCGACGACACCGACCGTTCGCTGACGCTGGCCGGGGCCACCCCGCCGTTCGACGAGCAGGTTGGCCGGGTCCGGCTGCCGCTGGGCTCCGGGGTGTCCGGTTGGGTGGCCAGCCACCGGCAGCCGGTGGTGATCGTCAGCGACAAAGAGGCCGACGCCCGTTACCTGCCGATCGCGGCGCTGCGCGGTGAGGACTTCACCTCGATGGCGTCGGTGCCGATGGAGACCGAACCGGGCGGGCTGGTCGGGGTGCTCAACGTGCACACCATCTCCCGGCGCGACTTCACCGCGCGTGATATCGAGCTGCTGCTGGTGATCGGTCGGCTGATCGCCGGCGCGCTGCACCAGGCCCGGCTGCACCGGCAGCTGTCCGCCCGCGAGCGGGCGCACGAGAACTTCGCCGAGCAGGTGATCGCCGCCCAGGAAAGCGAGCGCCGGCGGCTGGCCGGCGATATCCACGACGGCATCTCGCAGCGGCTGGTCAGCCTGACCTATCGGCTGGACGCCGCGGCCCGCGCGGTCGACGCCGGCGAACAAGCTTCGGCCGCAGAGCAATTGGAGAAGGCCCGTGATCTGGCGGACCTGACGCTGGGTGAGGCGCGGGCGGCGATCAGCGGGCTGCGCCCGCCGGTGCTCGACGACCTCGGGCTGGCCGGTGGGCTGGCCAGCCTGGCCGCCTCGATCCCGGAGGTGGATCTGGAGCTGTCGCTGGCCGACGAGCGGCTGCCCGAGCACATCGAACTGGCGCTGTACCGCATCGCCCAGGAGGGGGTGCAGAACGTCGTCAAGCACGCCCGTGCCCTGGTGGCGTCGGTGACCTTCACGGTGCGCGACCGGGTCGCTCGCCTGGAAATCACCGACCGCGGAGTGGGTTTCGACACCAGCCACACCGGCCCGGACCAAGCGCTCGACGCCGGCGGCTACGGGATGCTGTCGATGGCCGAGCGGGCCGAACTGGTCGGCGGCACGCTGCGGGTGCGCTCAGCGCCCGGGGCGGGCACCGCCGTCACGGTGACAGTGCCGTTGGACTGAGGCGGTCGTCGAATCGCAGCTCAGATTGGCAGTCTTCGGATGCGCATTGTGGTCTCGCCGAGCACAACAACGGCTCTGGCCTCGAGGTCATCCCGCACTGCGGGAAGGTTGTCGATAAGCAGTCGGGCCTGTTGGGCCGCCCGGCGCCCGGCAGTGCGGCGGATCAGGACAACCGACGGCTCGGTGGCGCCCGACCTAGCCAGCAAGGTCCCAAAATCGGTGTCAGCGCTGATCAATATGCGATCTTCGCCGGCCGCCGCTGCGAGGACTGTTTCGTCGTTGGCGCTTGTCAATCCGCGGTCGCGAACATGGAGGACGTCGTGACCGGCCTCGGTCAGATATCCGGACATTGCTGGCGAGAGGTTCTCGTCCAGCATCAGCCTCATGCGGTCGGGCGCATGGGTAGTGCGCGCTCGCGCACCGCCTCAGCTGCGTAACGCAAGGCCTCGGCAACATCGTCTGTCTCGAGGTCGGGAAGTTCGGCCAGAATCTCGGCTGAGGTCATTTCGTCGGCGACCATCGCGACGACGGTGGCGACCGGGATGCGCAAGCCCCGGATACACGGCATGCCGCCCATCACGTCAGGGTCGATAGTGACGCGGGTGAATTGCATGTCACAAGGCTAGACGGCGCCCGGAAGGTCGCGAAACCCTTAGGTGACGTCGGCGTTGGTGCGCGGGAATCCGCCGCCTTGCGGAAACAGAGGGAAGACCACGTCGTCGTTCTTCTCGGCGTCCCCGGCGGTCCGGTTCACCGTCGCACCCCAGATGTTGCCGTCCGGTGACACGTCCAGCGCCCAGGCGTGCCCGTGGGTGTCCTGGCGAACGACCTCCGGGTCGCCGGTGACCGCGCCGCTGGCCTGGGCCAGCCGCACCGCCACCGTCTGCTTGGTGTTGACCAGGTTCACCAGCACGGTGCCGTCCATCGCCACGCAGCCTGCCACGCCGGGGCGGTCCGGCCAGGTCCACACGGTGGTGGCCTTAGAGTCCGGGCCGATACGCTGCAGCCGGTCACCGGCTGGAGTGCGATCGGTGACATAGAGAGCCTTGTCGGCGGGGTCGACGCACATACCGCCACCGGCACCCATCCCGGACAGCGCCGTCGTCGGCGCGGCCTGATCCACGGTGGTGGGCTGCTCGATGCGGATCACCTTGCCAGCCAAGGACTTCGGGTCGTTAGCCAGATCCGGGCTGCCGGCGTCACCGGTCTGCACCAGCAGGGTGGTCGGGCTGGTGAACAACAGCGATCCAGTATTCCCCGTGGCGCCCTTGGGAATCCCGGTCAGCAGATCCTTGGGTGCATCGCCGTCGGCGATCCGAACCACCCGGTTGTCGGTAGGCGTGCTGATGTAGGCGTAGGTCAGCCGGTCCTGAGAATAGGTGGGGGACTGCACAATTGACATCAGCCCGCCGTCGCCGCTGCCGTCCACCGGGATGACCATCTTGACCTTAGGCTCGGCGCTGATCGACACCTCCTTGATCGCGCCGGTGGTGCGCTCGGCCACCAGCGCGCTCTTGGCGTCCGAACCCATGATCAGCCCGCTGGTGCTCTCCAGGCAGCCCTGCATCACACCGGGCGCCGGGCAGGCCTTGGGGAACGTCTTGGGTGGCAGCGGTGGGGGCGGCGGCGGGGTGGACGGCGGCCCGGGCGTCATCTCCGGTGGTGTGGTGAACGGCTGGGAGACCGCGTTGTCGAAGCGTGCGCACCCGGCGGCCAGCACCGTGGCCGCGCACAGCACGGCAACTGCCCGGGTCGGCCGACGCGATCGCATGCCCGCCAGGTTACGTACCGCTCGCCGGTACGCGCCACGAAGCCCCGGCGTGCCGGAT
The DNA here is from genome assembly GCA_964413455.1 of uncultured Mycobacterium sp. Taxonomy (GTDB): domain Bacteria; phylum Actinomycetota; class Actinomycetes; order Mycobacteriales; family Mycobacteriaceae; genus Mycobacterium. The sequence continues at coordinate 5,810 of CAYPTG010000061.1, forward strand.
TTCAGATCGGGTGAGGCGACGTTTCGGGCAAATCCCCTATTTGCACCGGATACCACCTACCCTGGCCTGTGTGACGAGCCAGAACCCTGACCTCGGCCGACAGCGGCCGGAGGATTCCGCGGTGCGCCCGCCGTCGGCCCGATTGGTCGACCCCGAGGACGATCTGGCGTCGACCTACAGCGGCGACGCGGCGACCACCAAGATCACGTCGCCGCGCCCGGCAGCGCCCGGCGCTCCGGTGCCGCCGTCGTCCGCGGGATACGCGCTGCTGCACGAGCCGGAGCCGCTGCCCTACGTCCAGCCGCAGCCCGACCCGGTGCAGCCGGTGTCGTCGGCCGGCCCGGCCGAGATCATTCCCGGAGACGCCGAGGAACGGGCCAAGGCGGCCGCCCGGCGCGGCACCCAGAACCTTGGCCTGCTGCTGCTGCGGGTGGCCCTTGGCGCGGTGTTCATCGCACACGGGCTGCAGAAGGCGTTCGGCTGGTGGGGCGGGCCGGGGCTGGCAGGCTTCCGGGACACCCTCACCGAGGCCGGTTATCAGAACGCCGGGCTGCTGACCTATCTGGCCGCCGGCGCGCAGATCGCCTCCGGGGTGCTACTGGTCCTCGGCCTGTTCACACCGGTGGCCGCCGCGGTGGCGTTGGCGTTCCTGGTCAACTCCGGGTTGTCCACCTTCACCGAACAGCGGGCCGACGGCGGCATGTTCGTCTTCGGTGCGGCAACCGAATACCTGGCGGTACTCGTCGCGGTGGCCGCGGCCATCATCTTGTCCGGGCCGGGCCGCTACGGGTTCGACGGTGGACGCGGATGGGCCCGACGCCCGTTCATCGGATCGTTCTTGGCGCTGCTGATCGGGGTGGGCGGCGGTGTGGCGGCCTGGTTTTTCCTGCGCGGCCACAACCCGTTTGCCTGAGCCGCTTTTCGCCTGAGCCTGTTATCTCCGGTACGGGTTGGGCACCCGCCCACCGCTGGCCCCGGTGAGTATCGGCACCGTCGCGAACGTCACCGCGGGTAGCCGCAGCTCGGCGCCGTCGGCGCTGCAGGCACGGGCCCACCGACCGCCGGTGAACTTCAGCCCCTCGATCTGCGACCAAGCCAGCGTTCGGCTGCTCAGCAGGCCCCGCGCGGTGACGCCGTCCTCGTCGGCCACCGTTTGCAGCCGCTCCACGGCCAGCGACAACAGCAGCGGGATCACCAGCAGCCCCAGGCCGGCCGGACCCAGCACCGGCACCACGATCAACAGACACAGGGCCAAAAAGGCCGACGCGAGGTGTGCCATTCGGGAGATGCGGATCACCGCCGCGGTACCGGATCGGCGGGCCATCACAGCATCATCGCACCGCCGGCCAACGACCCGGCCGCCCGCCCACAGATTTGACGTCTGACATGTGCCGGGGCTAGTCATCGCGCTGTGACGACCGGTGCAGAGCTCGTAGTAGTAGGTCAGCGCGTTGGTGCCGCGCTTGCCCGCCGGGTATAGCCACACGCACCAGCGCGCAACCCTCGTACAGCCGCCGACGCTGACGGGGGTTTTTTCTTGCCCAAGCACATATGACCCCAAGCAGACAATCGAGGACACCAGTGAGCGCACCCGCTACCCGAGCAGCCCAGCCGCCGGCTGAGCACGCGCCGACCAACGGCGCGCCGCACACCACCGCCGACATTTCCGAGGGTCAGCGGGTAGCGCCGCAGCAGCTCACCGGCGCCGAGGCCGTGGTCCGCTCGCTGGAAGAACTCGGCGTCGACCTGATCTTCGGCATCCCCGGCGGCGCGGTGCTGCCGGTCTACGACCCGCTGTTCGACTCGCAGAAGCTGCGCCACGTGCTGGTCCGCCACGAGCAAGGCGCCGGGCACGCCGCCAGCGGCTACGCGCACGCCACCGGCCGGGTCGGCGTCATGATGGCCACCTCCGGGCCCGGTGCCACCAACCTGGTCACCCCGCTGGCCGACGCCCACATGGACTCCATCCCGGTGGTCGCCATCACCGGGCAGGTGGGCCGCAGCCTGATCGGCACCGACGCCTTCCAGGAAGCCGACATCACCGGCATGACGATGCCGATCACCAAGCACAACATCCTGGTCCGCAACGGCGACGACATCGCCCGCTCGCTGGCCGAGGCGTTCCACATCGCCGCCACCGGGCGCCCCGGCGCGGTGCTGGTCGACATCCCCAAGGATGTGCTGCAAGCCCAGTGCACCTTCTCCTGGCCGCCCCGCCTCGAGCTGCCCGGCTACAAGCCGAACACCCGCCCGCACGGCCGGCAGATCAAGGAAGCCGCCCGGCTGCTCACCGCAGCCCGCAAGCCGGTGCTCTACGTCGGCGGTGGGGTTATCCGGGGTGACGCATGTGAGGAACTCAAGGAGCTCGCCGAGCTGACCGGCATCCCGGTGGTCACCACGTTGATGGCCCGCGGCGCCTTCCCGGACAGCCACCCGCAGAACCTCGGTATGCCGGGTATGCACGGCACCGTCGCCGCGGTGGCGGCCATGCAGCGCAGCGACCTGCTCATCGCGCTGGGCGCCCGCTTCGATGACCGGGTGACCGGGAAGCTGGACACTTTCGCCCCGGACGCCAAGGTGATTCACGCCGACATCGACCCGGCCGAGATCGGCAAGAACCGCAACGCTGATGTCCCGATCGTCGGCGACATCAAGGCCGTCATCCGGGAGTTGATCGACGCGCTGCGCCGCCGGCCCTCCGGTGACGACCGGATCGGCAACGAGGGGGTCGACGACCCCGACCTGGCCGAGTGGTGGTCCTACCTCAACGAGATCCGCGACACCTACCCGCTGAGCTACAACCCCCAGCACGACGGCAGCCTGAGCCCCGAGTACGTCATCGAGCAGCTCGGCAAGATCGCCGGGCCGGACGCCATCTATGTGGCCGGCGTCGGCCAGCACCAGATGTGGGCCGCGCAGTTCATCTCCTACGAGAATCCGCGCACCTGGCTGAACTCCGGCGGCCTGGGCACCATGGGCTACGCCGTCCCGGCGGCGATGGGCGCCAAGATGGCCCGCCCGGAGGCCGAGGTGTGGGCGATCGACGGCGACGGCTGCTTCCAGATGACCAACCAGGAGCTGGCCACCTGCGCGGTGGAGGGCGTGCCGATCAAGGTCGCGCTGATCAACAACGGCAACCTGGGCATGGTGCGGCAGTGGCAGACGCTGTTCTACGGCGAGCGCTACAGCAACACCGACCTGGCCACCCACAGCCAGCGCATCCCGGACTTCGTCAAGCTGGCCGAGGCGCTGGGTTGCGTCGGATTGCGTTGTGAGCGTGAGGAAGACGTGGTCGACGTGATCAATCAGGCCCGGGCGGTCACCGACCGGCCGGTGGTGATCGACTTCGTCGTCGGCGCCGACGCGCAGGTGTGGCCGATGGTCGCCGCGGGCTGCGGCAACGACGAGATCATGGCGGCCCGCAACATCCGCCCGCTGTTCGACGAGGACAACTCCGAAGGGCGTGCCTGATGGCGAGCGCATCGAACACCGTCACCCACACGCTGTCGGTGCTGGTCGAGGACAAGCCGGGTGTGCTGGCCCGGGTCGCCGCGCTGTTCTCCCGGCGCGGGTTCAACATCCAGTCGCTGGCGGTTGGCCCCACCGAGCAGAAGAACATGTCGCGAATGACGATCGTCGTCACCGCCGAGGAAACCCCGCTGGAGCAGATCACCAAGCAGCTCAACAAGCTGATCAACGTGATCAAGATCGTCGAGCAGGACGGTGACCACATGGTCGCCCGCCGGCTGGCGCTGATCAAGGTGCGCACCGATGCCGGTAACCGCAGTCAGGTGATCGAGGCGGTAAACCTGTTCCGCGCCAAGGTGATTGACGTCTCCAACGAGTCGCTGACCATCGAGGCCACCGGCACCGAGGAGAAGCTGGAGGCGCTGTTGGCGGTGCTGGAGCCCTTCGGTGTCCGGGAGACGGTGCAGTCCGGTGTGGTAGCACTGTCGCGTGGTCCGCGCGGCATAACGAACGCGAAATAGAAGTAACGGCAAGAGAAGAACTGCAAGAGAAGACAAGAGGGAAATCCATCGTGGCAATCGAGATGTTCTACGACGACGACGCCGACCTATCCGTCATCCAGGGCCGCAAGGTCGGGGTGATCGGCTACGGCAGCCAGGGCCACGCGCACTCGCTGAGCCTGCGCGACTCCGGGGTGCAGGTGAAGGTGGGCCTCAAGGACGGGGCGCTGGCCTTCGACATGGTCGAGGCGGCGCCGGCGGCCCTGCCGAAGCCCGAGGAAGGCGAGGGCGACGCGGAGCGCGAGCCCGAGACGGCGGAATGAAGCATCCGTCCACGACGGCGCTGCTGATCGTGGACGTCCAGAACGACTTCTGCGCAGGCGGCGCGCTATCCGTTCCCCACGGAGAGCGCGTTGTCCC
>CAYPTG010000062.1:0-10170 GCA_964413455.1 uncultured Mycobacterium sp.
TGTAGGTGACCTTGAGCACCGGCGAGTAGATGGAATCGACGGGGATGCGGCCGATTTCGGCTCCGGAGGCCTTGTTCTGCACCGCCGGCACGTAGCCGCGGCCGCGCTCGACGATGAGTTCGACCTCCAGCTTGCCTTTGTCGTTGAGGGTGGCGATGTGCATGTCCGGGTTGTGCACGGTGACGCCGGCCGGCGGCACGATGTCACCCGCGGTGACCGCACCCGGTCCCTGCTTGCGCAGGTACATGGTGACCGGCTCGTCCTCGTCGGAGGACACCACCAGACTCTTGAGGTTCAAGATGATGTCGGTGACGTCCTCTTTGACGCCGGGCACGGTGGTGAACTCGTGCAGCACGCCGTCGATGCGGATGCTGGTGACCGCGGCACCGGGGATCGACGACAGCAGGGTGCGCCGCAGCGAATTACCCAGCGTGTAGCCGAATCCCGGCTCCAGCGGCTCGATGATGAACTGCGAGCGGTTCTCGGCGAGGACGTCTTCGCTCAGTGCGGGACGCTGTGAAATCAGCATGGTTGTGTTCTCCTTCTCGGCACCCGCTATTTGATGCCGTCGGGTAACTGCGGAACGGTCGTTCCGCAGCTCGTCTTACTTCGAGTAGAACTCGACGATGAGCTGCTCGGTGAGCGGAACGTCGATCTGGGCGCGCTCGGGCAGCTGGTGCACCAGCACCCGCTGGCGTTCGCCGACGACCTGCAGCCAGGCCGGGATCGGGCGATCCCCCGCGGTCTCCCGGGAGATCTGGAACGGCACGGTGTTCAGCGAGTTGTCCCGGATGTCGATGATGTCGTACTGCGACACCCGGTAGCTGGGGATGTTGACCTTGACGCCGTTGACGGTGAAGTGGCCGTGGCTGACCAGCTGACGGGCCATCCGCCGGGTCCGGGCCAGGCCGGAGCGGTAGATGACGTTGTCCAGCCGGCTCTCCAGAATGCGCAGCAGGTTCTCGCCGGTCTTGCCGGTCTGCCGGTTGGCTTCTTCGTAGTAGCGGCGGAACTGCTTTTCCATCACGCCGTAGGTGAAGCGGGCCTTCTGCTTCTCCTGCAGCTGGGTGCGGTATTCGCTTTCCTTGATCCGCGCGCGGCCGTGCTGGCCGGGCGGGTAGGGGCGCTTCTCGAACGACTGATCACCGCCGACCAGGTCGACGCCCAGGCGGCGCGACTTGCGAGTGGCGGGTCCGGTGTAACGAGCCATGTCTGATGTCTCCCTTTCCTGCTAGACCCGGCGCCGCTTGGGCGGACGGCAACCGTTGTGCGGCTGCGGTGTGACGTCGGAGATCGCGCCGACTTCAAGGCCTGCGGCCTGCAGCGAGCGGATCGCGGTCTCCCGGCCCGAGCCGGGGCCCTTGACGAACACGTCGACCTTCTTGACGCCGTGTTCCTGAGCCTTGCGGGCGGCGTTCTCGGCGGCCAGCTGCGCGGCGAACGGGGTCGACTTACGCGAGCCCTTGAAGCCGACGTGGCCAGAGGACGCCCAGGCGATCACGTTGCCCTGCGGATCGGTGATCGACACGATCGTGTTGTTGAACGTGCTCTTGATGTGGGCGGCACCGTGCGGGACGTTCTTCTTTTCCCTGCGGCGGGTGGTCTTGCCCTTCTTGGCGGAGGCGGATTGCCCCTTCTTGGCGGTTGCCATTACTTGGCCTTCTTCTTACCGGCGATGGTGCGCTTGGGGCCCTTGCGGGTACGCGCGTTGGTCTTGGTCCGCTGACCGCGAACCGGCAGGCCCCGGCGGTGCCGCAGACCCTGGTAGCAGCCGATCTCGATCTTGCGACGGATATCGGCCTGCACCTCGCGGCGCAGATCGCCCTCCACCTTGAGGGTGGCCTCGATGTAGTCGCGCAGCTGGGTGAGCTGATCGTCGGTGAGATCCTTGCTGCGCAGATCCCGATCGATACCGGTAGCCGCCAGGATCTCCTGGGAGCGGGTACGGCCGATGCCGTAGATATAGGTCAGCGCGATCTCCATACGCTTATCGCGCGGGAGGTCGACGCCCACTAGACGTGCCACAGGGCAGTATTCCTTCTTCTATGCGGAGGTCTGTTCCCAGACCGTTCCCGAAGTTTCGGGGCCCGGCCTCCGATCCGGGCGTGTCCACGCGGCCTATCCGCGGGGTGGTTCTGGGAGGTCTGCATTCAGTTGTATTAGGCGGCTCGCTGCGACGGGGCTGGTTAACCCTGCCGCTGCTTGTGCCGCGGATCGGAGCAGATCACCATGACCCGCCCATGCCGGCGGATCACCCTGCACTTGTCACAGATCGGCTTGACGCTCGGGTTCACCTTCACGGCTGAGTCGGTCCTGTTCTTGTCTTGTCGGGATATCGGGATTACTTGTAGCGGTAGACGATCCGGCCGCGGGTGAGGTCGTAGGGAGACAACTCCACGACCACCCGGTCCTCGGGCAGGATGCGGATGTAGTGCTGCCGCATCTTGCCGCTGATGTGGGCGAGCACCTTGTGGCCGTTCTCCAACTCAATGCGGAACATCGCATTGGGCAGGGGTTCGATCACTCGGCCCTCGACCTCGATGGCGCCGTCTTTCTTGCCCATATCCTCACTAGATCCTGCTTGGCGTGTTCGGGGCAGCAGTCGCCCGACTGCACAACGTGAATCCGGAAAAAGTGGGTTCCAGGACAGGGACACGCAACGAGTCGGCGCGATCACCGCACCGTTGGTCCACGATACCTGCTCAGCGCGCGCTCACCAAAATGGCGACGGCAGCCGGATAAGGTTGCCCGATGCGGCTCTTGGTCACCGGTGGCGCAGGCTTCATCGGCACCAATTTCGTCCGCGCGACCGTTGCGCAGCGCCCCGGGGTAGCGGTGACGGTGCTCGACGCGCTCACGTACGCCGGATGCGCCGAGTCGTTGACCGGGCTGGGGGACGCAATCCGGCTGGTCCAGGGCGATCTGACCGACACCGCGCTGGTGGACCGGCTGACCGCCGAAGCCGACGCGGTGGTGCATTTCGCCGCCGAGACGCATGTGGACAACTCGCTGCGCGACCCGGCGCCGTTCCTGCACAGCAATGTGGTCGGGACGTTCTCGGTGTTGGAGGCGGTGCGTCGCCACGGTGTGCGGTTGCATCACATCTCCACCGACGAGGTGTACGGGGATCTTGACCTCAACGACCCGGCCAGGTTTACCGAGACCACCCCTTACAACCCGTCCAGCCCGTACTCGTCGACCAAGGCTGCCGCCGACATGCTGGTCCGGGCGTGGGTGCGGTCCTTTGGCGTGAACGCGACGATCTCGAACTGCTCGAACAACTACGGCCCGTTCCAGCACATCGAGAAGTTCATTCCGCGCCAGGTCACCAACGTGCTGACCGGCCGGCGGCCCAAGCTCTACGGCTCTGGACGCAACGTGCGGGACTGGATTCACGTCGATGACCACAACAGCGCGGTATGGCGCATCTTGACCGACGGCGTACCGGGGCGGACCTATCTGATCGGGGCCGACGGCGAGCGCGACAATCTCTCGGTGCTGCGCCTGATCCTGACGCTGATGGACCGCGACCCCGACGACTTCGACCGGGTAGGCGACCGCGCCGGCCACGATCTGCGGTACGCCATCGACGCCGGCCTGCTGCGCGACGAGCTGGGCTGGACGCCGCAGCGTACCGACCTCGCCGAAGGGCTGCGGGCCACCATCGAGTGGTACCGCGACAACCAGTGGTGGTGGGGGCCGCTGAAAGACCGGGTCGAAGCCGGCTACACCGAGCGGGGTCAGTGACATGAGGTCGACCAGCAGAACGTGGCGTGAGCTTCGGGTTCCCGGTGCGTGGGAGATCACCCCGCAGCTGCACCACGACGGCCGCGGCGACTTTTTCGAATGGTTCACCGAGCAGCGCTTCGCGACGATGACCGGCCACCGATTCAGCACCTTCCAGGTGAACTGCTCGATCTCGGCGGCCGGGGCGCTGCGCGGGCTGCATTTCGCGCAGCTGCCGCCGGGTCAGGCCAAATACATCACCTGCGTCAAGGGGGCGGTGTTCGACGTCGTCGTCGACATCCGGGTGGGCTCGCCGACCTACGGCACCTGGGATTCGGTGCTGCTCGACGACACCGACCGGCACTCGGTCTACCTGTCCGAAGGGCTGGCGCACGGATTCCTTGCGCTGCAGAACGATTCGACCGTCCTCTATATGTGCTCGGCCCCGTATACGCCGGAACGGGAACACGCGATCTCCCCCACTGACCCGGAAATCGGCATCGACTGGCCGCTGCCCGCCGAGCAGTTGCTGTTCTCCGAACGCGACGCCGCCGCACCGACGCTGGCCGAGGTGCGAGCGGCGGGGCTGCTGCCGACCTGGGACGAGACCCGGGCGTTCATCGCCGGTTTGTCGTAGTACGTCCTAGTGCTTGGATATCCAAAGTACTAGGATATCCAAGTATCCATTTCTTCCCCGGCCGGAGGCAGTTTCATGTCGACGCAGATTCCGCATTTCATCGACGGTCGGCGCAGCCCGCTGGCCAGCACCCGCACCGCAGACATCTGGAATCCCAGCACCGGTGAGGTCCAGGCCCAGGTGCTGCTGGCCAGCGCCGCCGACGTCGACACCGCGGTCACCGCGGCGGTAGCCGCACAGCGGGAGTGGGCGGCCTACAACCCGCAGCGGCGGGCCCGGGTGCTGATGAAGTTCATCGACCTGGTCAACGCCAACGCCGACGAGCTGGCCGAGCTGCTGTCTCGTGAGCACGGCAAGACCGTCGCCGACTCGCTCGGCGACATCCAGCGCGGCCTGGAGGTCATCGAATTCGCCGTCGGCATCCCGCATCTGATGAAGGGCGAGTTCACCGAGGGCGCTGGAACCGGCATCGACGTCTACTCGATTCGCCAGCCGCTGGGCGTGGTGGCCGGCATCACCCCGTTCAACTTCCCGGCGATGATCCCGTTGTGGAAGGCCGGCCCGGCACTGGCCTGCGGCAACGCCTTCATCCTCAAGCCCTCCGAACGGGATCCGTCGGTGCCGCTGCGACTGGCCGAACTGTTCCTGGAGGCCGGGTTGCCGCCCGGAGTATTCCAGGTGGTGCAGGGTGACAAGGAGGCGGTCGACGCGATCATCGCCCACCCGGATATCAAGGCCGTCGGCTTCGTCGGCAGCTCCGATATCGCGCAGTACATCTACGCCGGAGCCGCCGCCCACGGCAAGCGTTCGCAGTGTTTCGGCGGGGCCAAGAACCACATGATCGTGATGCCCGACGCCGATCTGGACCAGGCCGTCGACGCGCTGATCGGCGCCGGCTACGGCAGCGCCGGTGAACGCTGCATGGCGATCAGTGTGGCGGTGCCGGTCGGTGACGAGACCGCCAACCGCCTCCGCTCCCGCCTCGTCGAACGAATCGCCAACCTGCGGGTCGGCCACAGCCTCGACCCGAAGGCCGACTACGGCCCGCTGGTCACCGCCGCCGCGCTGGGCCGGGTCCGCGACTACATCGACGCCGGGGTCGGCGCCGGGGCCGAGATCGTCGTCGACGGCCGCGAAAAGACCAGCGACGACATGACATTCGGCGACAACAGCCTGGAAGGCGGGTTCTTCATCGGGCCCACCCTGTTCGACCACGTCACCCCCGACATGTCGATCTACACCGACGAGATCTTCGGGCCGGTGCTGTGCATCGTGCGGGCCCACGACTACGAAGAGGCGCTGCGGCTGCCGAGCGAGCACGAATACGGCAACGGTGTGGCGATATTCACCCGCGACGGTGACACCGCCCGCGACTTCGTCTCCCGGGTTCAGGTCGGCATGGTCGGGGTGAACGTCCCGATCCCGGTTCCGGTGTCCTATCACACCTTTGGCGGCTGGAAGCGGTCCGGCTTCGGCGATCTCAACCAGCACGGCCCGGCCTCCATCCAGTTCTACACCAAGGTCAAGACCATTACCGAGCGCTGGCCATCCGGCATCAAGGACGGTGCCGAGTTCGTCATTCCCACTATGAAATAGCCTGCGCCGCAATGAACTTCACCACCCTTAACGATGACGAGCGGGTGATCGCCGAGACCGCCGCGGCATTCGCCGCCAAACGTCTGGCTCCGCACGCCCTGGAATGGGACCGTTCCAAACACTTCCCGGTCGACGTGCTGCGCGAGGCCGCGGAGTTGGGCATGGCCGGCATCTACTGTGGCGAGGACGTCGGCGGCAGCGGGCTGCGCCGACTGGACGCGGTGCGGATCTTCGAGCAGCTGGCCACCGGTGACCCGGTGATCGCGGCGTTCCTGTCGATCCACAACATGTGCGCCTGGATGATCGACAGCTACGGCACCGACGAGCAGCGCCGGTCCTGGGTGCCCCGGCTGGCCTCGATGGAGTTGATCGCCAGCTACTGCCTCACCGAGCCCGGCGCCGGATCGGATGCCGCGGCGTTGCGCACCAAGGCCGTTCGGGACGGCGATCACTACGTGCTGGATGGGGTGAAGCAGTTCATCTCCGGGGCGGGCGTCTCGGACGTCTATGTGGTGATGGCCCGCACCGGCGCCGACGGGCCGCGCGGCATCTCGGCGTTCATCGTCGAAAAGGACACCCCCGGAGTCAGTTTCGGCGCCAACGAAGAGAAGATGGGCTGGAACTCCCAGCCCACCGCCCAGGTGATCCTGCAGGGTGTGCGGGTGCCCGCGGCGGCGCTGCTCGGCGGCCCCGACGCGCGGGGCAGCGGCTTCGGCATCGCGATGAACGGCCTCAACGGCGGGCGGCTCAACATCGCGGCCTGCTCGCTGGGTGGCGCCCAAGCCGCCTATGACCGGGCGGCCCGCTATCTGGTGGACCGGCAGGCGTTCGGCGGGGCGCTGATCGACGAGCCGACGATCCGGTTCGCACTGGCCGATATGGCCACCGCGCTGGAGACCTCGCGGTTGATGCTCTGGCGGGCCGCCTCCGCGCTGGACGGCGATGACGCCGACAAGGTGACGCTGTGCGCGATGGCCAAGCGCTACGTCACCGACTCCTGTTTCGGCGTGGCCGATCAAGCGCTGCAACTGCTGGGTGGCTACGGCTACCTGCGCGAGTACGGCCTGGAGAAGATCGTCCGCGATCTGCGGGTGCACCGAATCCTGGAGGGCACCAACGAGATCATGCGGGTCGTCATCGGGCGAGGCGAGACGGCCCGAGTGCGGGCCGCCGCTAAGTGAGTAAGGAGAACCCTATGACCACGGTCGCTGTCCTCGGGCTGGGCAATATGGGCACGCCGATGGCCGGCAATCTGGTCAACGCCGGCTACCCGGTGCGCGGGTATGACCCGGTTCCGGCCGCCCGGGAGGCCGCCGCCGGCAAGGGCGTCGACGTCGCCGACAGCGGGGCCGACGCGGTGCGCGGCGCCGACGTGGTGATCACCATGCTGCCCAATGGCGCGCTGGTCAAGGAGTGCTACGCCGAAGTAATGCCGTCGGCCGGCCCGAACGCGCTGTTCATCGACAGCTCGACCATCTCCGTCGACGACGCCCGCAGCGTGCATGCCTACGCCGCCGAGCGCGGGTTCGCCCAACTCGACGCCCCGGTTTCCGGCGGCGTGAAGGGGGCGGTTGCCGGCACCCTGGCGTTCATGGTCGGCGGCGAGGCGCCGGCGCTGGACACCGCCCGTCCGGTGCTGGAAGCCATGGCCGGCAAGATCATTCATTGCGGGGCGTCTGGGGCCGGGCAGGCCGCCAAGCTGTGCAACAACATGCTGCTGGCGGTGCAGCAGATCGCCGTCGGCGAGGCGTTCGTGCTCGCCGAAAAGCTGGGCCTGTCCGCGCAGTCGCTGTTCGACGTGATCACCGGGGCAACCGGCAACTGCTGGGCGGTGCACACGAATTGCCCGGTGCCCGGTCCGGTGCCGGCGTCCCCGGCCAACAACGACTTCAAACCCGGGTTCGCCACCGCGCTGATGAACAAGGATCTGGGACTGGCGATGGATGCGGTGGCTTCCACCGGCGCCTCGGCCCCGCTGGGCAGCCACGCCGCCCAGATCTATGCCGCCTTCGCCGAGCAGCACGCCGGTTTGGACTTCAGCGCGGTCATCGACACGCTGCGCTGAGCCCTTCAGAAATCCCCGGCGTGCCGGCGCAAGGTCTCGATCGAGGTCACCAGCGCACCGGCCTGCTCGGCTGACATCCCGATATCGGCGAACACCTGCTCATTGAGGGTGACGGTGGCGTCCTCCACGGTGGACCGCCCCAGCTCGGTGATCGCCACCAGCGTGGTCCGTCCGTCGGTGGGGTGCGGGAGGCGTCGAACCAGCCCGTCGGCCTCCAGCCGGCGGATGGCGTGGGTGACGCTGGTGACGTGTACCTGCAGCCGGTCGGAAGCCTTGGTGATGGGCAGTGCGCCGGTGCGGCTGAAGGCCAGCAGCCGGAGCAGCTCGAAGCGCGAGAAGCTCAGGTCGTAGGGCCGCAGCGCGTTCTCCACCCGGGCCAGCAGGATCTGGTGGGCCCGCATCACCGAGGTCACCGCGACCATGCCGTCGGCCACTTCGCTCCAGCCGGCGCGCTGCCAGTTGTCCCGTGCCGCGGCGATGGGGTCGGGTTTGTCGGCGCTCATCGCGGCGGGCTCAGACCGTCAGAATTCGCGGTCCGTCGTCGGTGACCGCGACGGTGTGTTCCCAGTGCGCGGCCCGGGAGCCGTCGGTGGTGACCACGGTCCATTCGTCGTCCAGAATGCGGGTGTGGGTAGTGCCCAGGGTCAGCATCGGCTCGATGGCCAGCACCGAACCGACCTGTAGCGCCGGGCCGCGCCCGGGTTGGCCCTCGTTGGGCAAGAACGGATCCATGTGCATCTGCCGGCCGATGCCGTGGCCGCCGTAGCCGTCGACGATGCCGTAGCACCGGCCGTGCGCCTGCTCGGCGGAGCGGGTGCCCTTCTCGATGGCGTGCGACACGTCGGTCAGCCGGTTGCCGGGCAGCATCGCGGCGATGCCCGCCTGCATGGACAGCCGGGTGGCCTCCGACAGTGCTTCGTCGGCGGGACTCAGGGCGCCCACCCCGAAGGTCACCGCGGCGTCGCCGTGCCAGCCGTCGAGGATGGCGCCGCAGTCGATGGACACCAGATCTCCGGCGCTCAGCACGTCGCTGAACGACGGAATGCCGTGCACCACACGGTCGTTCACCGACGAGCAGATGCTGGCCGGGTAGCCGTGGTAGCCCAGAAAGGATGGGGTGCCACCGGCCTGCCAGATCAACGCTTCGGCGATGTCGTCGAGTTCCTTGGTGGACACCCCCGGTGCGGCGGCCTGCTGGACAGCCCGCAACACCGCCGCGACGACGGCGCCGGCGGCGGCCATCGCATCCAACTCACCGGGAGTGCGGGCGGCGACGACCTTACGGCCGCGAAGTCCGGGCAGCGACACCATCGCCGGTACTCACCGGCCGAGCAGCTGCAGCGCCCGCGCGAAAACCTCGTCCACGCCGCCGACCGCGTCGACGGTCTTGAGCTCGCTGCTGTAGTAGTCCAGCAGCGGTGCGGTCTCGTCGCGATAGACATTGAACCGGTTGCGGATGACGTCCTCGGTGTCGTCGGCACGGCCACGGCTGGCGAGCCGGGCCACCAGCTCATCCTCGGGCACCCGGAACTCCAGCACCGCGTCCAGCTTCCGGCCGCGGCGTTCCAGCATGTCGTGCAGCGCCTCGGCCTGCTCGACGCTGCGCGGGAACCCGTCCAGGATGAACCCGTCGGCCACGTCGGCGTCGTCGAGCCGGTCGTCGACCAGCGCGTTGGTCAGGCTGGCCGGGACCAGGTCGCCGGCATCCAGGTACTTCTTGGCTTCCAGGCCCAGCTTTGTTCCGTTGCTGATGTTCTGGCGGAACAGGTCTCCGGTCGAGATCTGCGGCACGCCGAGCTTCTCGGCGAGCCTGACCGCTTGGGTGCCCTTTCCCGCTCCCGGCGGGCCCAGCAGGACGATTCTCACTTCAGGAATCCTTCGTAGTTGCGCTGCATCAGCTGGCTCTCGATCTGCTTCACGGTATCCAGGCCGACGCCGATCATGATCAGGACCGCAGTACCGCCGAACGGCAGGTTCTGCACGCTACCGCTGTTGCCGATCTCCAGGAACAGGTTCGGCAGCACGGCGATGATGCCCAGGTAGATGGAGCCGGGCAGGGTGATTCGGTTGAGCACGTAGCTCAGGTAGTCGGCGGTGGGCTTACCCGGCCGGATGCCGGGGATGAACCCGCCGAACTTCTTCATCT
>CAYPTG010000063.1:0-10075 GCA_964413455.1 uncultured Mycobacterium sp.
CGAAGAGATGGCCGCCGCGCTGCCGGACTCACTGCTGGTCATCGTTCCCGGCGCCGGGCACCTGGTGCAGATGGAACGCCCCGAGGTGATCAACGATGCCCTGGTGCGCCTGGTGGAACGCTCGACTCCGTCGCGGTTGGTCGCCTTCGCCCGGCGGATGCGAGACCGGATTGACTGAGGTGCGCCCTGAGGTGTGCTTGGCGGACGGATTCACCGAGTTGCGTGTCCGCGGCGGCGGCACCGTGTCGCTGGCCACCGTCGAAGACACCATGGATTTCGGTGCACAGCTGGGCCGGCAGCTGCGGGCCGGCGACGTCGTGGTGCTGTCCGGGCCGCTGGGCGCCGGCAAAACCGCGCTCACCAAAGGCATCGCCGCGGGGATGGACGTCGAGGGGCCGGTCACTTCACCGACCTTCGTGCTGGCCCGGGTGCACCGGGCCACCCGTCCCGGGGCGCCGGCGCTGGTGCACGTCGACGTCTACCGGCTGCTGGACCACGCCGGTGCCGACCTGACTGCCGAACTGGACTCACTGGACCTCGACACCGATCTCGACGACGCCGTCGCTGTCGTCGAGTGGGGACAGGGGCTGGCCGAACGGCTCTCCGAGCACCATCTGTCGGTGACCCTGGATCGCCACCCGGACAGCGAGACCCGCACCGCGACCTGGCGGTGGAACCGGCCGTGACCGCCGTGCTGGCGCTGGACACCGCCACCCCGGCCATCGTCGTCGGGGTGTTGCGCCGCCACGACGACGACGCGATCGACACGCTGGCCCAGCGGATCGCCGTCGACGCCCACGCGCACGCCGAACTGCTCACCCCCAATGTTGTTGCCGCCATGGCTGATTCGGGCTTGACGTTCGCCGACATCGATGCGGTGGTGGTGGGCTGCGGGCCGGGACCGTTCACCGGACTGCGGGTGGGGATGGCCACCGCCGCCGCCTACGGGCACGCGCTGGGGGTGCCGGTGCACGGGGTGTGCTCGCTGGACGCCATCGGGATGCAGACCACCGGCGAGGTGCTGGTGGTCACCGATGCGCGACGCCGTGAGGTGTACTGGGCCCGCTACCGCGACGGGGTGCGCCGCGACGGCCCCGACGTGGCCTCGGCGCCCGACGTGCCCGCCGACGGTGCGCAGTGGGTGGCCGGTTCACCGGCGCACTGCGTGTCGTTCGACCTGCCCCGCATCGAGCCGGACCACCCCACCCCGGCCGGTCTGCTGGCCGCGGTCACCGACTGGGACGGCACGCCGGAGCCGCTGGTTCCGCGGTATTTGCGCCGCCCGGACGCCAAGACCCTGGCCGAACGGGGTGTGGTCCGGTGAGCGGCCCCGTCCTCGGCCAGCCTCCGGTGGTCTATGACCGGCTCACCACGCGGGACGCCGCCCGCTGCGCCGAACTCGAGACACAACTGTTCGGCGGTGACAATCCATGGCCGGCGCTGGCCTTCGTCCGTGAGATTGCGGTGCCGCACAACCGCTACGTGGCCGCCCGGGTGGGCGAGCGCCTGGTCGGCTACGCCGGCATCGCCCGACTGGGCCGCACACCGCCGTTCGAGTACGAGATCCACACCATCGGGGTGGACTCGGCCTATCAGGGCCGAGGGATCGGGCGGGGCATCATGACCGAACTGATGAGCTTCGCCGGACCCGACTCGGTGGTGCACCTGGAGGTGCGCACCGACAACGAGCCGGCCATCGGGCTCTACCGCAGTTTCGGCTTCACCAACGTCGGGTTGCGCAAGCGGTACTACCACGCCAGTGGTGCCGACGCCTACACCATGCGACGGGACTCGGCATGAGTACGCGGACCGTGCTGGCCATCGAAACCTCCTGCGACGAAACAGGAGTCGGGATCGCCGCACTGGCCGACGACGGCACCATCACCCTGCTGGCCGACGAGGTGGCCTCCAGCGTCGACGAGCACGCCCGGTTCGGCGGGGTGGTGCCCGAGGTCGCCTCCCGGGCGCATCTGGAAGCGCTCGGCCCGACCATGGAACGGGCGCTGAGTGCTGCCGGCATCGAACGCCCCGACGTGGTGGCCGCCACCATCGGACCCGGGCTGGCCGGCGCGCTGATGGTCGGGGTGGCCGCGGCCAAGGCCTACGCCGCCGCGTGGGGGGTGCCCTTCTACGCCGTCAACCACCTCGGCGGGCACCTGGCCGCCGACGTCTACGACCACGGGCCGCTGCCCGAGGCGGTGGCGCTGTTGGTCTCCGGTGGGCACACCCATCTGCTGCACGTGCGCTCGCTGAGCCAGCCCATCGCTGAGCTCGGCAGCACCGTCGACGACGCCGCGGGGGAGGCCTACGACAAGGTGGCCCGGCTGCTGGGCCTGGGCTACCCGGGCGGCAAGGTGCTCGACGATCTGGCCCGCACCGGCGACCGGGACGCCGTCGCCTTCCCGCGCGGGATGACCGGGCCGCGCGACGCCCCCTATGCGTTCAGCTTCTCCGGGCTCAAGACCGCAGTAGCCCGCTACGTCGAATCGCACCCGGACGCCGCACCCGCCGATGTGGCCGCCGGGTTCCAGGAGTCGGTGGCCGACGTGCTGACCGCCAAGGCGGTGCGGGCGGCCACCGACCTCGGAGTGTCCACCCTGCTGATCGCCGGCGGGGTGGCGGCCAACTCCCGGCTGCGGGAACTGGCCGAAGAGCGTTGCGCGGCAGCGGGTTTGACGCTGCGGATTCCGCGGCCCCGGCTGTGCACCGACAACGGGGCAATGATCGCCTCGTTCGCCGCGCACCTGCTGGCCGCCGGCGCAGAGCCGTCGGCGCTTGAGGTAGCCAGCGACCCGGGATTGCCGGTGGTGTGCGGGCAGGTGTTCTGACCGATTCGCCGACGGTGGAATCGCAGGCACCCTCCTTGAGTGCTAGCACTCTCCGGTATAGAGTGCTAGGTGGCAGGCGCTCCACCCCTGTGTCGGCACCCGCGACGACGGCGCGAGGGCAGGGCGAATGCCGAACACCTGGTGAACGGTCCCGGGAGCATCCCGGGACCACGAAATATCGACCCGTCCCCGGCGGAATCCGGGGACAGAACATCGGAATAGTGGAGGACCACGTGGTGAGCGTGAACATTCGGCCCCTTGAGGACAAGATCCTCGTTCAGGCCAACGAGGCCGAGACGACGACTGCGTCGGGTCTGGTCATCCCGGACACCGCCAAGGAGAAGCCGCAGGAAGGCACCGTCGTTGCCGTCGGCCCCGGCCGGTGGGACGAGGACGGCGAGAAGCGGATTCCGCTGGACGTCGCCGAGGGTGACACCGTCATCTACAGCAAGTACGGCGGCACCGAGATCAAGTACGGCGGCGAGGAGTACCTGATCCTGTCGGCACGCGACGTGCTGGCGGTCGTCAACAAGTAAGCACTAGTGAACCGCCCCGGAAATCCCCGTGCCCGCCTCGGGCGGTTTCCGGGGCGGAACGCTATCGAGGGCTATTAAGACAGACCAAGAGGACTGGACGACATGAGCAAGCAGATCGAATACAACGAGACCGCCCGGCGCGCCATGGAGGCCGGCGTCGACAAACTTGCCGACGCGGTGCGCGTCACGCTGGGCCCGCGCGGCCGACATGTGGTGCTGGCCAAGGCATTCGGCGGTCCCACCGTCACCAACGACGGGGTGACCATCGCCCGCGAGATCGACCTGGAGGATCCGTTCGAGAACCTCGGGGCGCAGCTGGTGAAGTCGGTGGCCACCAAGACCAACGACGTGGCCGGTGACGGCACCACCACGGCCACCGTGCTGGCTCAGGCGCTGATCAAGAACGGCTTGCGCAACGTTGCCGCCGGCGCCAATCCGATCGCGCTGGGCTTGGGCATCGGTAAGGCGGCCGACGCCGTCTCCGAGGCGCTGCTGGCCGCCGCCACCCCGGTGTCCGGCAAGAACGCCATCGCCCAGGTCGCCACCGTCTCCTCCCGCGACGAAGAGGTCGGCGAAATGGTCGGCGAGGCGATGACCAAGGTCGGCGGTGACGGCGTGGTCAGCGTCGAGGAATCCTCCACCCTGGACACCGAACTGGAGATCACCGAGGGCATCGGCTTCGACAAGGGCTTCCTGTCGGCCTACTTCGTCACCGACTTCGACCTGCAAGAGGCCGTCCTGGAAGACGCCGTGGTGCTGCTGCACCGGGACAAAATCAGCTCGCTGCCGGACCTGCTGCCGCTGCTGGAGAAGGTGGCCGAGGCCGGCAAGCCGCTGCTGATCGTCGCCGAGGACGTCGAGGGTGAGGCGCTGTCCACCCTGGTGGTCAACGCGATTCGTAAGACGCTGAAGGCCGTCGCGGTCAAGGCGCCGTTCTTCGGTGATCGCCGCAAGGCGTTCCTGGAAGACCTGGCCATCGTCACCGGCGGGCAGGTCGTCAACCCCGACGTCGGGCTGCTGCTGCGCGAGGTCGGCCTGGACGTGCTGGGCTCGGCCAGACGGGTGGTGGTCAGCAAGGACGCCACGGTGATCGTGGACGGTGGCGGCACCCATGAGGCCATCGCCAACCGGGTCAAGCAGCTCAAGGCCGAGGTCGAGGCCAGCGATTCGGACTGGGACCGGGAGAAGCAGCACGAGCGGGTGGCCAAGCTGGCCGGCGGCGTGGCGGTCATCAAGGTCGGCGCGGCCACCGAGACCGCGCTCAAGGAGCGCAAGCACCGCGTCGAGGACGCCGTGGCCGCCGCCAAGGCCGCCGTCGACGAGGGCATCATCCCCGGCGGCGGCAGCGCGCTGGTGCAGGCCCGCGCCGCGCTGAAACCGTTGCGGCAGTCGCTGTCCGGTGACGAGGCACTCGGTGTGGACGTCTTCGATGAGGCGCTCTCGGCGCCGCTGTTCTGGATCGCCGCCAACGCCGGCCAGGACGGTTCGGTGGTGGTACACAAGGTCACCGAGGCGCCGGCGGGTCACGGCTTCAACGCCGCAACGCTGTCCTACCGCGACCTGGTCGCCGACGGTGTGGTCGACCCGGTCAAGGTGACCCGCTCCGCGGTGCTCAACGCCGCGTCGGTGGCCCGGATGATCCTCACCACCGAGACGGCCGTGGTGGACAAGCCCGCCGAGGAAGAGGGCGACGGGCACGGGCACCACGGGCACGCGCACTAGCGCCGCGCGACGATCAAGCGGCGACGCCGCTTAAGGAGTGCGGCAATTGGATTAGCCGCTGACACACGAGAGCGCCCCCGGCTATCGGCCGGGGGCGCTCTCGTGTTGGGGTGCTGGAAGCCGGCTCACGCCGTCCTACGACGCACCCCGCCCTTGAGCATCAGCTCGCGCTCGGATTCGCTGAGCCCGCCCCAGATTCCGTAGGGCTCGCCGACCTTGAGCGCATGCGCCCGGCACTGGGTGATCACCGGACACTGGCGGCATAACTGCTTGGCGCGCATCTCGCGCTGCGCCCGGGCCCGGCCGCGTTCCCCGTCGGGATGGAAGAACACCGACGAGTCCACACCCCGGCAGAGGCCATCCATCTGCCAATCCCACAAATCTGCGTTCGGTCCTGGTAGCTGTTGCGGCTGTAACATGTGAAATCCTAACTCTCCGTGCATATTTGGCACTTATGAGGTGGGGACGGCTCTCGGTCGCAGTCGCCGGTGACTACTCGCGTCCCCCACGCTAGGAGGGCCGCGGAAAGCTCGTCAATCCCCGACACGAGTGGTCGGAGCATCGCCGCAGTGCCCGAATTTACGTCCCGTTCATTTATTGGGTGCGGTTTGCCGGTGAATGCGCAGGACGGCCCGTGAAAGCGCTGCCAAACTCCGGTAATTCGGGGTCGACGTTGACGTGACGGGGACCACAAACTTTTAATCCGCGGATTTGATGCGGTTGATAGCGTCGCGACCCGATGTCTTCGACCCTGGCTGCCGCCGCATTCGGCCCCGATCCGGGCCGCTGGCCGCTGGCCGCCGGGCGCACCCCGGAGCAGCTGTGGATGCGCGCGGTCGCCGCCGGCGGGCAGGGTCGCTACGCCGCGGCCCGCGCCGATCTAACGCGGTTGCTGCGCGGCCGGCCCGATGCCCGGTGGCAGTCGCTGGCGCTGAGCACCCAGGGCTCCTTCCTCCGCCAGCTCGGCTGGCACCGTAAGGCGCACGACTGGGACGGACGGGCCTGGGCCGCCGCCGGTGCCGTCGACAGCGATACAAGCGATACAGAGGCCGCCGTCGACGCGCTGATCGGACTGGCGGCCGACGCACTGGGCGCCGGCCGGCTGGCGGCTTCCGCCGCGCTGCTGCAACGCGCCACATCGCTGACGTGCCCCGGGGCCGCAGCGAGGCTCGACATCAGACTGGCCTGGGTACATGCCGAACTCGCCATGGCCGGCGGTGACGGAGCCGCGGCCGTCCGGCACGCCCGGCGCGGTGTGGAGTTAGCCGAGGGCGCGCTTCCGGAGCTGCGCCGGCACCGGGCCAAAAGTGACGTCGTGCTGGCCGCGGCGCTGTGCAGCGAAGGCGACCTGGGCGGGTCGCGCGCACTCGCCGACGCCGCGCTGACCGATACCGAGACCCACCGGTTGGTGCCGCTGCGATGGGCGTTGGCCTGCCTGTTGTCCGATATCGGCAGTTCGGTGCACCCACCGGCGGTCATCGCCGGGATTCGCGCTGAAAGCGCGGCGTTTGTCACCCGGCACGGCGGTGATTGGAAGATGAGCTAACTATCTACCGTTTCCACGATGGATAGAGTCGGCCGATATTGTCACTAGCCGAGCTAGTTCGTCCGAATTGCCCCATCCGTAACGTTGGAGATGTCGCGGTCGATGACCACTTCAGGAGAGCGTCTCGACGCCGCCGTTGCTGAGGCAGTGGCCGGCAGCCGGGATGCGCTCCGGGAGGTAGTGGAGATCATTCGGCCCATCGTGGTCCGGTACGTGCGTGCGCGGATCGGATCCGGGGAACGCAGTGGTCTGTCCGCTGACGACGTTGCTCAGGAGGTTTGCTTGGCCGCCATCCAGGCGCTGCCGCGTTACCAGGACCAGGGACGACCGTTTCTGGCCTTCGTGTACGGCATCGCTTCGCACAAGGTCGCCGACGCGCATCGCGCGGCGGCCCGTAACCGCTCCGACCCCACCGACGTGGTGCCGGAACGGTACTCGCTGGATGCCGGTCCCGAGCAGATGGCGATGCAGTCCGATTCCGCGGCGCGGATGAACCGGCTGCTCGCCGTGCTGCCGGATAAGCAGCGCGAAATCCTGACCCTGCGGATCGTCGTCGGCCTGTCCGCCGAAGAAACCGCCGAGGCGGTCGGCAGCACCCCCGGAGCCGTACGCGTGGCTCAGCACCGTGCCCTGGCGCGGCTGAAGTCCGAGATCGCCGGAACGGGGTTCGACTATGCCTAATTTTGGGCGGCAGGGGCCGCCGGGACCCGACTTCGGACGCGAGCCGTCGATCGACGCCGTGCGCCGTGCCGACAGCTTCCTCGACGCGCTGGCCGGTGGTCGGCCGGTCGCTCCGCAGGACCCGGCCGACGCCGAGTTGGCGGCCCTGCTCGGCGGCTGGCGTGACGAGCTGCGCTGGCCCCCGGCGACCGGCCTGATCGCCGAGTCCGACGCGGTGGCCGCTCTCAATGCCGGCCTGGCGCAGAAACGCCCGCCGGCCGACCCGCAGCGCTGGACCGACACCCAGAAACGGCACCGGCGCGGGCTGAGCCTGGTCGGCACGGCCGCCGCGGCGATGCTGTGCATCGGCGGATTCGGCGCACTGGTGGCCGGCGCCGGCCCGAACGACGCCCTCTACGGGGTGCGCACCATGATCTTCGGCGCGCCCAAGCAGATTCGCGACGACCAGGTCGGCCTGGCCGCCCGGACCGAGCTCAACCAGGTGCAGGATCTGATCGACGCTGGCGACTGGGATCAAGCGCAGAACAAGCTGGTAGCCGTCAGCACCCAGGTCGCCACCATCGACGACGAGGAACAGAAGCAGGATCTGCTCAACCAGTTCAACGAACTGTCGGCCAAGGTCGTCGAACGCGATCCGGAGGCGACCGCGCCCCCGGGGGTGGTCTACACCGTGCCGCCGTCATCCTCGGCGCTGGTTCCGGCCGTCGCGCCGACCAGCACGCCCAGTGCCCCCGCGGCCACGAGCACTTCGGAGCCGGCGTCGGTCAGCACCTCGCCGGTGTCCACCAGTGCATCGGAGGCCCCGGCGACGACCGTGACGACCCCGGCCACCTCCACGGTTCCGCAGAGCCAGCCGACGACCACGCCGACCAGCGCGGCGCCGACCAGCAGCGCGGCGCTCACCCCGGTCACCACCTCGGCCGCCCCGGCAACCACGCCGGCACCGGCGGCCCAGACCACGGTTCCGGTCACGACGGCTCCGGTCACCACGACGGTCGAGGCGCCGCCAGCGCCGAGTGCCGCACCGGAAACCGCCGCGCAGGTCGCCCCGGAGCCGGCCAGCGCTGCTGCACCGACAACCGAGCAGGCGGTCCCGTCGGTGCCGTCGGTGGTGATCACCACCACCATGGTGGCGCCGGTTCTGGAGCCGGTCGGTTAAGCGAGCTGGCGACTCAACTCCGCGATCAGCGTGAGCCGTCGTAGAAGTCCGACGTCGCCTCATTCATCGACGCATCGGCATAACCGCGGCAGTAATCCCAGGTGACGTAGGCGTCCGGCATGGGGTCAAAAGCCGGCTCGTGCGGACGCACCGAACCGTCGGCCAGCAGCTGAAGCAGGTTGGCGCGCAACATATCCCAGTCGTGATAGTGGTCCTGGTTGCAGTCGTCGCAGCACACCACCAGACCTCGGACACCGCGCTTGGCCAGCAGCGCTTCGTAGACCGTCAGATCCTCCAGATCGGCCTCAACCGCAACGCGCTCCTCGGGATCCAGCGGCTGGCCGGGCTCCAGATCATCGAGTACGGCAGTCGGGTCGGAGGGGTCGTCGGCGAACGGGTCCGGGGGCAGGTCCGGCGGCAGGTGGTCGTGCACGGTTCTAAGGGTACGCGGTCGGCGGTACGCGGCCCGATAAGATGAGGACTCGTTCTCGTCCGCTCCTGGAGGCCGCGCCGATGTCCATTGCCCAAGGCAACCCGGTCCGCATGGGCGGAGACGACCCCACCAAGATCGCCATGCTGGGGCTCACCTTCGTTGACGTGCTGTTGTTGCCCGCGGCCTCCGACGTGGTGCCGGCCGGCGCGGACACCTCCAGTCAGCTCACCCGCAAGATCCGGCTGCGGGTTCCGTTGGTCAGCTCGGCGATGGACACCGTGACCGAGGCCCGGATGGCGATCGCCATGGCCCGGGCCGGCGGCTTAGGCGTGCTGCACCGCAACCTGTCGATCACCCAGCAGGCCACCCAGGTCGAAATGGTCAAGCGTTCAGAGGCCGGCATGGTGACCGATCCGGTGACCTGTTCGCCGGAGAACACGCTGGCCGAGGTCGACGCGCTGTGCGCCCGGTTCCACATCTCCGGGCTGCCGGTCGTCGACGGCGACGGTGCCCTGGTGGGCATCATCACCAACCGGGACATGCGCTTTGAAGCCGACCAGAACAAGCGGGTTGCCGAGGTGATGACCAAGGCGCCGCTGATCACCGCGCAGCAGGGTGTCACTGCCGATGCCGCGCTAGGTCTGTTGCGGCGCAACAAGATTGAGAAACTTCCCATTGTCGACGGCCACGGCCGGCTCACCGGGCTGATCACCGTCAAGGACTTCGTCAAGACCGAGAAGCATCCCAACGCCACCAAGGACAGCGACGGGCGGCTGCTGGTCGCCGCGGCCGTCGGGGTGGGCGACGACGCCTGGGACCGGGCCATGACGCTGGTCGACGCCGGGGCTGACGTGCTCGTGGTGGACACCGCGCACGCTCACAACCGTCGGGTGCTCGACATGGTCGGCAAGGTCAAAGCCGAAGTGGGACATCGGGTCGAGGTGGTCGGCGGCAACGTCGCCACCCGCAGTGCCGCGGCCGCGCTGGTCGAGGCCGGTGCCGATGCCGTCAAGGTCGGGGTCGGACCCGGCTCGATCTGCACCACCCGGGTGGTGGCCGGGGTCGGTGCGCCGCAGATCACCGCGATCCTGGAAGCCGTCGCCGTCTGCGCGCCGGCCGGCGTGCCGGTGATCGCCGACGGCGGCCTGCAGTACTCCGGGGACATCGCCA
>CAYPTG010000064.1:0-6345 GCA_964413455.1 uncultured Mycobacterium sp.
CGCCGACCAGCTCACCGATCTGTTCCAGCAGGGCGATGTCCGCGGCGTTCAGCGTCCGCAGCAGGAACACCACCGCGTCCACCCGCGGCATCCCGTCGGCCGGGACGAGCAGCCGCAGCGTGCGTTCGGAGACCCCCGGCGTCAGCGACGAGGTGCCCGGGGTGTCGACGATGGTCGCTGCGGCCAATTCCGGTGCCGGCCACTGGACTTCGATATCGGCAACCTCGTCCGGATTCAACGCGTCGACGTCGAAGGACAAGCCACCGGACTGGTCGGTACCACGCACGATCGGGACGCTCTCCCGCCGCCCGCCGACGTGACAGGCGGTGACCTTAGGGGTCTGGCCGTGCCGGAACCAGGAGACGATGCGGGTCGCTTCGGTGGCGTCGGTGGGCGCGATCGGCTCCCCGACCAGGGCGTTGACCAGGGTGGACTTACCGGATTTCAGCGTTCCGGCCAGCGCGATACGGATCGGCTGATTGAGTCGACCGGCAAAACGGTGCAGTTGATTGACCACATCGGGGCGCTCCCGGTAGGCCGGATCGGCTTGGTAGACCGCGATAGTGGCGTCGAGGATGCCCCGGACCCGGTCACTGAGCCTCATCGGGTGCCGAGCTTATCGGCGTTGTCGATCACCTGCTGCAGGATGTTGCGTTGCCGTTCAAGTTCCTTGATGCGGTTGCCGCGCTCGGTCTCCTCCAGCCGCGCAGCGGCCAGGGTGGCTTGCAAAGACTCGTTGAGTGAGCGAGTGCTCTGGTTGGCGATCTCCCGGTAGTGGTCCCTGAGTTGACGCTGGATGTTCTTCAGCCGATCCCGGGACTCCTTGCCGACCGCGAAGAGCACGTCGTCGACGAACCGGCGCAGGTTGGTCTTGGCCTCGTTGCGCACCCGCAGCATCCGGTTGTCCATATCTTCGTGATATGCCTTGCGGCCCAACAATAATCCGGCGCCCAACGAGATCGGGTTGAACATGCCCAGCCCGGCCATCGAGGTGAGCATGCCGAACATCAGCACGCCGCCATAGGAGCCGCGCATGCTGGTGATGACCTTATGGCCGGGGCCGATCGGCTTGGCTTCCAGCCGGGCCAACGACTTCAGCCGGCCCACGCCGGCCCCGCCGTCATGGTCGCCCACGTCGGGGATGTTGACAGCGTCCAGGCCGGCGTCCAGGAAGGTGCGGCCGACTTCGGCGGCCAGCGCCTCCGCACGCTGATAGGCCCAGACGAAGTTGTCGCCGACGGCGTTGGCGACGTCGTTTTCCACTTGGGCGCCGATCTCGGCCCACTGCAGGGTGGGATCACCGGAGTCGATGACGTCTTCGGCGTGCTGGGTGATCGCCCGAAACCGGGCCCGCAGGTCGTGGTCGACGTCGGCGGTGAGGTCGGCGATACCGTCGCTGAGCACCTGCTGCCACAGCGCGGTCTGCGCCAGTGCGTCCTGCGCTTCCTGCTTGCGCCGTTCCAGGTCGGCGGTGAGTCGGCGCACCTCCCCCGGATCACTAAGCGCGGACAGTTCCGAACCCACCGCAAGGCTGAGATGTTCTGCCGCAGCACTGATTTCGGCCAGCACGTGGTCACGCACCCGGTCGGTCTCCCGGGACAGCACCTTCTCGGACAGGAACGTCACGATCGCCGGGAAGTTGGATTCCTCGTTGAGTTCGGCGTCGTTGCTCGCAACCGCGTGGCTGCGCAGCAGCGAGGACGCCGGGATCACCGGCAGGTTCAGCCGGGCGCGCTGCAGGTGGGCGGTGTCGGCCTGCACCACCTGCCGCCAGTGCGGGTACAGGTCGGTCTTGGTGGCGATCGTCGCGGCCACCGGGCAGATTTCCACGGCCTGGCGCAGGAACCGCATCTCCGGCTCGGTGAATTCCTGGCTGGTGTCGCTGACCAGCAGCATCGCGTCGGCGTTGGGTAGCAGTCCCAGTGTCGCCGATAGGTGCGGCTGGCCCTGGCCGCCGACGCCGGGGGTGTCGATGAAAGTGAGCCCGCCGGCCAGCAGCGGACTGGGGGCGCCGACCTCGACCCGCAGCACCGGACGTCCACCGGCTTGCGGGGCCCGGCGCAGGTCGGCTCGCAGCTCGGTGACCGGGATCGGCACCGCATCTTCCCCGCCGCGTCCGTCGGCGACCATCAGGGTTGCCGTCGGCTCCTGGGCGTGCGCGACCACGGTCACCAGCACCGTGCTCTCGTCGTCGCCGACCCGGGCCACCGGCATGTTCAGCAGCGAATTGAGCAGCTGGCTCTTGCCCTGTTTGAGCTGGCCGGCGATCACCACCCGGATCTGCGGGTCGACGATGCGGTCCCGGGCAACCGCCAACCGGGCCGACAGATCGGCCCGGTTGTTGAGGTCGGCGATGGCCCGGGTGTGGTCGATCAGCTCGACGATCACCCCGACCTTGCGCCGGTCCTGCGGTTGGTTCACCTGTCCTCCTGTGCTGCGACAGATCTCATTGTCTCGCTTCTAGACACGGATCCTCATTGTCTCGCTCCTCCTCCGGCGCAAGCGCCGGCATCGTCGACTCGACCCTGACTCTCTCGCTCCTCCTCCGGCGCGTACCGCGCCGGCATCGTCGACTCGACGCCAACGCGGCGGGGACCCGGGGGAGGGATTCCGGGTACCCCGCCGCGCCGTCTGCCGGGCTAGAAGCCGAGCAGATGGTTACCCGACGCCAGCGCCAGATCGTGGCTGTTGTCGAGTGTGCTGTTGAGCAGCGTGGTGTCGTGACTCGCGTCGAACAGCGAGCTGCTCGACGAGTCGTGCGTCGAGGCGTCGGTGACCGTGGTTTCGTGCACCGAGCTGTCGCTGTTGTCGGTCGTCGTGGTGGTGGTGTGGGTGACCTCGGTGACCGTGGTGGTCGATTCGTGCCCGTCGGCGGTGGTGGTGTTACCGGTGCCGCCGACTGTGGTGGTGGTCTGGCCGCCACCGATCGCGGTGCCGTTGTGCACGCCGTTGTCCGAACCCTTGATCACCGAGCCGGAATCGGCGGTGGTGATCGCATCGGCACCGGAGGTGGTGCTGCTGTCGCGGATCACCGCGGCCTGACCGGTGGAGATGTTGGAGCCGTAGTCGGCCCGGATATCGCCGTTGGTGACGGCGTTATCGGTGCCCAGCACCGAACCGTCACCGCTGAGGATGTCGCCGTTGCTGTCACCGGCGACGACGACGCCGTGGTCGGATGCGGTGTTGGACGTCTTGCTGCCCAGCGTGATGTCACCGAAGCCGAGGTTGAACGCGCCCTGCTGAGCGTTGGCGCCGGCTTCCTGCGGCGGGCTGAACAGCGAGGTGTCGTTGTGGCTGGCCAGATCCGTGGTGTTACGGCTGGCCATCTCGGCGCTGTTATGGCTGGCCAGATCCGTGCTGTTGTGGCTGGCCAGATCGGTGGTGTTGCGGCTGGCCAGTTCGGTCTGGGTCTCCGGTGCGAAGCTCGGTGACGGCGCCCACTGCGGTGCGAAGCTCTGCACCGGCGCCCACACCGGCTCGAAGGCCGACTGGTAACTGGGCTCGAACCCATACTGATTGGCCACCGCACGCTGCAGGCCGACGATCGGATCGCCGCCGCCCAGCATCAGGCTGGGAACCGCGGTAGCGGCGACGGTCGACAACTGGGCGGCGGTCACGCCGGCCAGTCCGGCATCCCGCATGGCCTGTTCGGGTGCGGCGACGAACGCGCGGGCGGCGTCCTCGTTGCGGAACAGGTTGAGGATCCAGTCGATGAGAGCGATCATGATGAGCCCCTTTCAAGGGTTTGCTTGCCGGTCGTTCCGGCTTGTCGAAAACCACGTTATGGCGGCCGTGCGCTACCGAAAACGGGGTTTCTTCCCCTTACTCCGCGACCCCCGTAAGGGGTCGATGGAACTTTTCGTTAGGGGATTAGGGGGATTTGGGGGTATTGAAGTGCATCGGGGGGCCGCCTATCGATAGCGCGAAAAACCCCACGTCAGCAGACGTGGGGTCAGCGCTCAGCAGGCTCAGAACAGGTCGAAGCCCGGATGTTCCACCGGGTGCTGCTGGGCAGACAGGTCGCCCGGGTCATGCCATCCGTGGTCCGGTGCCCACTGCTCATCGACGGCCGGCTGGTCCACTTGCGACAGCTCGACGGCCAGGGGCTCCGGTGCGATGACGGAGAGGTCATCGAGTGGGGCGGCCGGCACCGCCGGATCTTCACCGGCTAGCGGACCTGAGGGCACCTGAACAGCCGGGACGTCCACATGTGCCACGTCGGACACCGCCCCGGCGAAATCGGGCACCGCCCCGGCGAAATCGGGCACCGCCCCGGCGAGGTCAGGCCCAGCCCCGGCGTGCGGTACGGCGAAGGCGTCGAAGGCCGACGCCGCGGCCCCACTAGTCCAGACGTCAGCGGTATCGACGACCGCACCAAACCCCGGGGTGGCTAGGGCCAGTGAATCGGTGACCACCGGGATCAGATTCTGGACGTCGGCGATCGTCACACCGGCCAACTGTGCGTCGGCCAGTGCACCGGCCGGGTCGGCGGCGTACTTGGCCGCGACGTCGGGGTCACGCACCAGCGCCATAACGAAATCGAGTAGTGAGTTCCCCATGGTGGCCATGCTAGCCACCAGACATGGCCATCGGGATCGGTGACCACCCCGCAGCTACTGTCCCGCGTTAGGGGATTGCCCCTTAGGGGATTATTTGCACTAGGGGGAATTGCTGGGCGGAGTTGGCGGGTACCGGTAGGGTGGCTTTGGAACAGCGCAGTGAGCGGAGGATAAGCCAGGTGAGCGACGCACTAGGGCTTTCGATCGGGACCACCAACCTGGGGGCCAGCCGAGCGGGCCGGGCTCCCGTCGTCCGGCGATCGGTGCTGACCCTCTGGGACAACCGGCCCGCCGAGGTCGGGGTGCCGTCGCAGAATCCGGAGCTCACCAGCCCGAACCTCACCCAGCAGGGTCTGGTACTGCGCGGGTTCGTCGAGCGGGTGGGCGATCCGGTGCCGCTGATCGCCGCCGACGGTTCGCCCTATCGGGGGGAAGCGCTGTTGGTCACCGCGCTGGAGGCGATGTCCCGCGCGGTTGACGCCGGGCTACCCCCGGGTGCGGACGCCGTCGTGG
The DNA here is from genome assembly GCA_964413455.1 of uncultured Mycobacterium sp. GTDB lineage: Bacteria > Actinomycetota > Actinomycetes > Mycobacteriales > Mycobacteriaceae > Mycobacterium. The sequence continues at coordinate 5,073 of CAYPTG010000064.1, forward strand.
TGGCCGTGCCGGCATATTGGGGTCCGGCGGCGGTCGGTGCGCTGCGCGGCGCAGTGCGCGGCAGCCCCGTACTTGCGCCCGGCGGCGCCGCACCGACGATCATCTCCGATGCCGCCGCGGCACTGGCCGCGCTACAGCTCGATCCCGGCCTGCCCACCAGCGGGGTAGTCGCGCTGTGCGACTTCGGTGGCAGTGGAAGCTCGATCACCCTGGCCGACGCCGGAGCCCGGCTGGCACCGATCGGCGAGACGGTGCGGTTCACCGAATTCTCCGGGGACCAGATCGATCAGGCGCTGCTGCACCATATGCTGGCCGGCGTCCACTCGACGGCCGGTGACGAGACCAGCGGCACCGCCGCCGTCGGGCCGCTCACCCGGTTACGCGAAGAATGCCGGCTGGCCAAGGAACGGCTATCGGCCCAGACCGCCACGGCGCTGCCCGTCGACCTGCCGGGCTATCGCTCCGAAGTCCGGCTCACCCGCGCCGAACTCGACGACCTGATCTCCGGCCCGTTCACCGGCTTTCTGGATGCGCTGGGGGACGCCTTGGAACGCAACCGGATCCCTGCCGCCAGCCTGGCGGCCGTCGCCACCGTCGGCGGCGGGGCGGTGATCCCGGCGATCAGCCAGCGGCTGTCGGGGGCACTTCGGGTCCCGGTGATCACCACCCCCGATCCTGGACTCACCGCGGCGGCCGGTGCGGCCGTACTGGCCGCCCGCGGTACCGCACCCGATGCCCCGACCAGCCTGGCGAACTCCGCCGGCGAAGCTCCCACCAGCCTGGCAGCGGCGGCATGGGCCGCCAGCACCGCGGGCCGCGCCGCCAGCGAGTCCGCCTCCGACGGTGCGCCGTCGGCCACCTACCGTGCGCTGGCCTGGTCACAGGGTGACGACGGGACCGGCGAACCGCTCCCCTACACCGGCGACGACTACCGCCCGGGCGGCGATTACCCGACCGGGGCCTGGGTGAACTACCCGGCAGACGCGAACTACCCGGTCCAGGACGGCGACCACCCGCACACCGGTCCGCGGCCAATAGTGCAGTTCGAACCGGATGACCACGACGTCGCCGAACTCGAGCCGGCGGCGCTGCCCTGGTACCGCCGCCCACCGCTGATCTTCGGTATCGCCGCCGTCTTGGCGGCCTTGGCCGTCGGCGGGCTGGCCGTCACGCTGAGCAACAGCGGAAGCGGCACCACCACGACCACCACCCGGGTGACCAAACCCGGCGAGCACCCGAGCTCCGGTCCGGCGGCCCCGCCGCCGACGCCGGT
>CAYPTG010000064.1:6355-10008 GCA_964413455.1 uncultured Mycobacterium sp.
CACCTCAAAAACACCCGGTTGAACAAACCCGGGGGAGAACCTTTGCGCGGGGCGGGCGCCCCCCCCCCGCACGCCGGTGACCACCACGGTGACCGGCGACAACGGGCAGACCACCGTCACCACGATCACACCGCCGCCCAGCACACCGGCACCGACCTCCGAGTCCTCGGAAACCACCACGACAGCGCCCAGCAGCACCGAGACCACCGAATCGACAACGACCACCCCGACCACCACAAGCACGCCGACCACTACCAGCACGACCACCCCCACCACCACCGTGGCGCCGACCACCACGACCACCGTCGCCCCCACCACGACGGTGGAGCCGACCACCACGACGACCGTCGCCCCGCCGACCACTACCCACGAGCCGGTACCCACCACCACGGTGGCCCCGCCGGTCACCACCACGGTCGCACCACCGGTGCCCACCACCGCCGCTCCGGAACCGCTGGAGTAACGGGCGTGCCTGTGTCGGGTTCGACGTCGACGCCGACCGACCTGCCTGCCTCGACCCGCGCCGTGCTGGCCGCGCTCGGTGTCGAGCCGGCCATGCTGCTGATCGTCGGCGGCATCGGAGCCGGGAAAAGCGCTGCGCTGGAAGCGGTTCGGCGTTCCCTGCGAGATGCCGGGCAGCGGGTGCTCACCCGGGTCCCCGACGACCTGGACTCCGACACCGCGGTGGTGATCGACGACGCCCATCTGCTCACCGACACCGACCTGCGGCGGCTGACCGAGATCGCCGAAAATGCCGACCGCACCGTCGTGGTGGCCACCGAGTCCCGCGACCACCACGAAGGGCTGCGGGGTCTGTGCACCGCCCTGGAGCGCGAACGTCCGCGAATAAGCCTGGCGCACACACTGTCGCCGGCCGACTACCCACTGGCCGAGCGGTTGCGCCGGCTGGACGAACCCGACCTGGAGACGCTGCTGGTCACCTCACTCGGTAGCGATCTGGGTGCCGCAGACTTGGCCGCGGTGCTGGCGGTCTCACCGGGGCGCGCCGGTGAGCTCATCGACCGGGCCCGCGGCACCGGACTGATCGAGCCGTCGCATCCGCCGGAGTTTCGCGCCGCGGTGCACCGGGCGGTAGCGCAAATCCTGGGCGCATGGCGCCATCACGACCTCGAAACCGCGCTGCTGCGAACACAACTCGACTCTTCGACGCTGTCGGCGCACCTCGCGCTGAGCCTGGCCGAACACGGTGTGCGGGATGACGCCCTGGTGCACTGGCTGCGCCAGCACCTACCGGACGGTGCGCCCGAGGCTCGGGCGCGCTGGTATCGCGCCGCGGTGGACGCCGGGGCCACCGAACTGCGCACCGGGCTGGCCGATGCCCTGGCCCTGGACGGTGACTGCCCGGCCGCCGGGGCGCTGGCCGATGCCCTGCTGGGCTCCCCGGAAGCCACCGAACGTGCTGCCGGAGCGCGGATCGCCGCCAGCGTGGCCACCCACGACGGCAACACCGCACACGCCGCCGAGGTGTTCGGCTGGCTGGGCGCCTACCCCGACGCCACGGTCGGTGCGGCCGCGGCTGTCGTACACATCGCGGCCGGCGATACCGCCGCCGCCCGCGCCGCCCTGGACACCGCGCAGTCCGGCCCGCCGACCGCGCCGGCCCGCGCGGCGCGCAGCCTGGCCGAGGGTCTGCTGCTGACCGTGGAACTCCCCTACCCCGCTGCGGCCGCCAAGCTGAGCCAGGCGGTGGCCGGCGGGCACACTGCCGCCGCGCTGGTGCTGCCGGACAGCGCGCCCGCGCTGGTGACGCTGGCCGCCCTGCACAGCGGTGATGCGGTGCGGGCCCGCAGCGTGATCACCAGGGCCGTCCGGGACGGCGCGGACCCGGTGTGGGCCGCCCGGCACCGGCTGCTGCAGGGCTGGGTGCGGATGCAGGACGGGCAGCTGGCCGCCGCGGCGGCCGACGCCGACGCCGCCGAATCGAACCTGCACGGCCGGGACGCGCTGTGGGCCGCCGCGCTGCGCACCGCCATCGCCCGCCGCGGCGGCGACGCCGGCGCGCTGCACGCCCACTGGTTCGCCGGCATGGACGTGCTGGCCGAATACTCGATCGACCTGTTCTCGCTGCTGCCGCTCGGCGAGCTTTGGATGGCGGCGGCCCGGCTGCGTCAGCAGGAACGGATGGCTCCGGCGTTGGACCAGGCGTTCGGCGTGTTGGCCGCCCTGGGCGAACCGGCCACCTGGTCGCCGTCGCTGCACTGGGCCGGGGTGCACGCCGGAATCCTGGCCGGTGACCCCGCCGCGGTGGCCCCGCACGGGCAGGCGCTGGCCGGGCTGGCCGAACGCAGCCCACTGGCTGCCGCGCTGGCCGCCGCCGGCCGGACCTGGTTGCGGGTGCTGGCCCGCCAGGTCGACGCCGACGAGGCGATCGGCGCGGCCCGCGGGCTGGCCGGCTTCGGACTCACCTCCGATGCCACCCGGCTGGCCGGCCAGGCCGCCCTGCACACCGCCGACCCCAAAGTGGCGGCGCTGATGCTGCAGGTGGCCCGGGACCTCAAACTCAGCTCCGGTGACCTACCCGACCACGAGCTCGCCGGGACCGACGCCACGCAGCCGACGCCGGCCGGCCGGCCCCGCCCGGCGTCGACCACGCTGTCCGACCGGGAACGCGAGGTGGCCGAGCTGCTACTGCTGGGCATGCCCTACCGAGACATCGGCGCGCAACTGTTCATCTCGGCCAAGACCGTCGAGCACCACGTCGCCCGCATCCGCCGTCGGCTCGGCGCCGGGTCCCGCTCGGAGATGCTGTCGATGCTGCGGGCGATGCTGGCAACCGGCGAATAATTGGGGCCATCGCGCGCGGAGGCGGACCCGAAGTGCGACTATGTGACCGTTAAAAAGCAGCCAAATTGCCGGTAAGAGAAGCCGAACCCGGTAACCACACGATCTGGAAGGGCAGTCGTGGAAACACAGACTCTCATCCGGCTGGTCATTGGCCTGGCCATGACCGCCATTGTCGGATTTTTCGCGCTCAAGCGAGTCCAGTACCTGACCAAGCTGATCAGCTCCGGCCAACCCACCGCCGACGAGCGGGGCCGCAAGAACCACCTGGGCGAGCGGATCGGCAATCAGATCCGTGAGGTGTTCGGCCAGACCCGGCTGCTGCGCTGGTCGATCCCCGGCATCGCGCACTTCTTCACCATGTGGGGCTTCTTCATCCTGGCCTCGGTCTACCTTGAGGCCTACGGCCTGCTGTTCAACCCCAAGTTCCATCTGCCGTTCATCGGCAAGTGGTCGATCCTGGGCTTCCTGCAGGACTTCTTCGCCGTCGCGGTGCTGCTGGGCATCATCACCTTCGCCATCATCCGGTTGCGCACCGAACCCAAGGAACACGGCCGGGCGTCGCGCTTCTACGGCTCGCACACCGGCGGTGCGTGGCTGATCCTGTTCATGATCTTCAACGTCATCTGGACCTACGCGCTGGTCCGCGGCTCGGCGGTGAACACCGGCAACTTCCCGTACGGCAAGGCGGCGTTCTTCTCGCACGGTATGGGCCGGCTGCTCGCACCGCTGGGCCTGCACGGCAACGAAATCCTGGAGACCGTCACGCTGCTGCTGCACATCGCGGTGATGCTGGTGTTCCTGCTGATCGTGCTGCACTCCAAGCACCTGCACATCGGCCTGGCCCCGCT
>CAYPTG010000065.1:0-2028 GCA_964413455.1 uncultured Mycobacterium sp.
AGTTCACCCAGGTTGACCTTGCCGACGCTCTCCTGGTTGGTCAGCCCGCCGCGCCGGCCGACCAGCAGCCGCAGTCTGGCGTCGATCTCCGCGGGGCCGGTGCCCGGAAGCAGGATTTCGTCGATCCCCCAGTCGACACTCACCGCGACCAGGCCGCCTTCGTTGACCACGGCCACCACCGGCACCGGTGCACCGGTGCTGCCCAGCAGCCGACACAGCCCGCGGGCGGCCGCGAGGTCGGTCCGCGCATCAACGAGGGCGACGTCGGACGAGCCGGCCTCCAGCAATGAGGCCACCTCGGTCGGCGCGGATCGCACGTTGTGCGCAAGCAGCGCCAACGAGGGCAGTACCGACTCCGGGTTCGGGTCGGCGGTCAGCAGCAACAGGTCCAACAAACTCTCCTGGTTTGCCGCCACTCTAACCGGCGACCTGCTGTTTCGCCGACTTGAGCGGGAGCCGAGAACGGTAGGCCAGAATGGCCGGGTGCATAAGGTGATCGCCGCGGCAGGCGGCACGGTGGTGGCCGTCGCCCTGACCGGGGTGGCTGTCGACTTCGGCGCGGCGATCTACGCCGAATACCAGTTGTCGCGGCATGTCCGCAGCGCGGCGGGCCTGTCATTCGATCCGTGGGTGGCGATTCTGGGCTTCCCATTCATCCCACAGGCAACCGCCCACCTATACAGCGAGCTGGAGATCAAGGCCGGCGGCGTGGACCACCCGGTGGTGGGCAACGTCACATTGGAATCCACCATGCACGACATCGGTTTGACGCAGGCTTCCTGGCTGATGCGGCCGGACGCCGATCTGCCGGTGGGCATGCTGGAGAGTCGGATCATCATCGACTCGCGGCATCTGGGGGCGTTCATCGGTATGAAGGATCTCGCCGTCCAAGCTCCGGCCGACGACACCGATGACCCCACCGGCGGCACCACCGAGTCCGGGATCTCCGGCAACCAGGGCCTGGTGTTCACCGGAACACCAACCAAAGCCGGATTCGACAAACTGGTGAGCGTGACCGTCGACCTGTCGCTGACCGGCCCCGACCAAACCACCCTGGTGTTCACCCCCACCGGCGTGGTCACCGGACCCAACACCGCCGACCAACCGGTGCCCGACGACAAGGAGGCCGCCGTTCTGAACGCGTTCAACGCGACCATGCCCGGGCAGAAGCTGCCGTTCGGGCTGCGCCCCACCTCCGAGGGCGCCCGCGGATCGGACATCATCATCGAAGGCATCGCCGAGGACGTCACGGTGCGGCTGAACGGATTCCGGCCATCATGAGCGCATCGCTGATCGCGGTGACGGCGATTGCCGCGGCCATCGGCGCCGCCTCAATCATCGGGGTACTGCACAACCGTCGCTCCGGGGTGCTGCGCGACACCACCGGCGACACCCCCGGCCCCGCCGCCGGGCCAAACCCCGACACCACAGATCTCGGTCTGTCGAAAACCGGGCCGACCATCGTGCATTTCACCGCGGTCTGGTGCGGCCCGTGCGCGGCGCTGCGGCGGGTGATCGGGCAGGTTTGCGCCGACCTGCCACAGATATCGCATGTGGAGATCGACATGGACGCCAATCCTGCGGCCGCGCGCAGGCTTTCAGTGCTGTCCTTGCCGACGACGTTCATCTTCGACGCCGACGGGCGCCAGCGCTATCGGTCGGCTGGGGTACCGAAAGCGGCCGATCTCAAAGCGGCGCTGGCTCCACTGTTGACCTGACGCACGGTCTGGTGGGTAACATGGACGACGTGTCAGCCCGCCTTGAGCAGATGCTCACCAAGCGCCGCGCAGTCGATCTGTGCCGGACCGCGGGCTGTTGTTGTTGCTGTAGCTGCTGAGTAGCCACGGCTTTTCGTTTCGCGATTTCCGCGTTTCCGCGCGCTACTTCTGCCCTCTAGCGGTTCCCCAGGTCTGCTTTTTTCAGCCATGCCAGCAACAGGAGTCCAGCAATGTCGATCAACATCCAGAACACCACCATCCCCGTCGACCAGGTCGACGTTCGGGGGCCGCGATTCGCGGCCTGGGTCAC
>CAYPTG010000065.1:2128-9996 GCA_964413455.1 uncultured Mycobacterium sp.
GCGGTGGTGCGCCTGCTCGACGATTCCCAGGAGTTCACCGCCGGTCTGGTGGCATCGGCCACCGGTAACTTCCGCTTCTTCGCCGCGCCGGGCACCTGGACGGTGCGCGCGCAGTCAGCGGCCGGGGAAGGGGACGTCACGCTGGCCCCGGCCGGCGGTGGCGTCCACCAGGTCGACATCAAGGTCGCGTGATCCAGGAACCGCTATCCCGAGACCGTTACACTCATCGCCGTGGTCCTGTTTTTTGAGATCCTGCTGGTCGTAGCGGTCGTGGTGATCACCTGGTTCGCGTTGTACACGGTGTACCGGCTGATCACCGACGAATCGTGAGCACCGACGACATCAACGACATCAAGGGCAGTGGCGACCGCGCCGTTGCTGCGGCGGCCGAGCGTGCCAAACAGACCGGCGGACGCAACATCCCTGTTTTCGATGACATCCCGGTCAGCGACACCGCCAACCTCCGGCTGGGCGCCGACCTGGACGACGCGCTGCTGGCGCTGCTGCCGCTGGTCGGGGTGTGGCGCGGCGAGGGCGAAGGCCGCGGGCCGGACGGCGACTACCGGTTTGGGCAGCAGATCGTGGTGTCCCATGACGGCCGGGACTATCTGAATTGGGAGGCGCGGTCCTGGCGGCTGGACGAGCAGGGCGAGTATCACAGCCCCGGCCTGCGGGAGACCGGCTTTTGGCGGTTCGTCCACGACCCGACCGACGTTGGCGAGTCGCAGGCCATCGAGCTGCTGTTGGCCCATTCGGCGGGTTACGTCGAGCTGTTCTACGGTCATCCCCGCACCCAGTCGTCATGGGAGCTGGTTACCGACGCGCTGGCGCGCAGCAAGTCCGGTGTGCTGGTCGGCGGCGCCAAGAGGCTCTACGGAATCGTGGAGAACGGTGACCTGGCTTATGTCGAGGAGCGGGTCGACGCAGACGGAGGCCTGGTGCCGCATCTGTCCGCCCGGCTCTCCAGGCATATCGGATGAGGAGGCACATCGGGATGAGCCCGACCCGGACCGTGGCGATCTTGGTGACCGCGCTGCTGCTCGCCGCGTGCTCGTCGAAGCAGACTCCCCCGCAGCCCGATACCGGTGAGCACGTTCCGGCGAGCCACGGTTCGTTGGCGGAATGCCTTAAGGCCAACGGGGTTCCGGACGCCGGCGGCCAAGCGGTGCTGCTCGGACCGCCGGCCGGTGTCGACCAGTCGACCTGGGACAAGGCGATGAAAGCCTGCGCGACGTTGGCGCCGGGGCCGGGGCCGGCCGGGCCCTAGCCGGCTGGGTTATTACATCCGGCGTGTCACTGCGTGACACACATCGGTACGATGATTTCGTGGCCGACCACTTCACCTTGCGACTGGCTCCAGGACTCCGACAGCGCCTCAACGAAGGGGCGCGGCGGGCTCATCTGCCGGAACGCACCCTTGCCCAGCGCTACGTCGAGGAAGGTCTGCGTCACGATGCGCATCCGCTGATCCAGTTTCTCGATGGGCCGAGCGGGCGCCGGGCGAGCTTAGTCGGCCGCGGTCTGGACGTCTGGGAGGTCATCGCCACGATCCGCGACAACGCGGGGTCCGTTAACGACGCGGCCGACTACCTGCAGATACCGACCGGCCTGGCGCAGGCGGCAGTCAACTACTACGGCGAGTATCGCGATGAAATCGACGCCGACATCGAGCTGAATGAGGCCGAGTACGAGCGCGGCCGTGCGGTGGCTGCGGCCGGTGAGCAGGCTCTGCGCGGATGAGGGCGCTGCTGGACGAGCAGCTATCCCCTCAGATCGCCGTGTTACTACGCGACGCCGGTTATGACGTGCTTGCCGTCGCCGATCGCGAAGACCTCGCGGGATGCAGCGACCGAAACGTCTTCGAGACGGCAAGTAGCGAGGATCGTGCGTTGGTCACAAACAACATCAAGGACTTCCGTCCGCTTGCGGCCGAATGGCTCGCAACGGGCCGCATGCATCCGGGTCTGATCTTGCTGCCCTCGGCGCGCACACGCACCCGCGCCGCTATCCCGACCCTCGCTGCCGCAATCGAGGCAGTACTTCGTATCCACCCGGACGGAATCGCCGGGAGTGAACGGTGGGTTGGACCTCTGCCGTCAGGTTAGACACGATCTCCGAGGACAGCCGCCTCGACCAGCGCGGCGAATTCATCTCGCAGCGGGGTGGGCGGCAGGGCCTGCCCGTCCAGGGTATGCACCCACGCCCCCAGGGTGATGCTGGATACCAGCCAAACCCCTTGTGCGGCAAGTAGATCAGCCGGATGCAGCGCCCGGTATTCGCAGGTGTACCCGGCTTCTGCGGCCACCTGGAATAGCGCCCGCTGGGTGGTGCCACGCAGGATCGGGTAGGACGGCGGCGGGGTCAGCAGACACGTTCGCCCGTCAGAGTCCGTCGTGGCGATCACCACCGTGGAGCGCGGCCCCTCCAGCAGATAGTCGTCGGAGCTGACGAAGATGACGTCGTCGGCGCCGCAGCGCTCGGCATGCCGCAGCGCGGCCATGTTCACCGCGTAGGACAACGTCTTGGCCCCGGCCAGCAACCACGGCATGGCCTCGGCCCCGGATGCGGGCAGGCAATGGTCGAGCAGCACGGCCGAGATCCCGTCGCGGCGGGCCGCGTCCACCCGCGCCGCCAGGGGGCTGATCATCAGGTAGGCCGTCGGGTCCGATCCGGTCTCCCGGCCCCGGCTGTACACCAGCCGCAGCGCACCCTCGCCGGTGCCGCAGCCGGCCCACTGCGCCACGGCGACGTCGATGGCCCGCCGCCATGCGGCGAGGTCGGGTTCGGGCAGATCCAGGATGGCCGCCGAGTTCACCAGCCTGTGCAGGTGGGCGTCGACCAGGCAGGCCCGGCCGTCGCGCACTAACAGCGTCTCGAACACCCCGTCACCGCGCACCGCGGCCAGTTCGTCGCCGAACAGCAGCGGCCGATCAGGATCGTGCACGGTTCCGTCCAGCGTGACCAACACACCGGGGCCACCTGACATGGGGCTAGAGCCTATCGCCCGACGACGATGCGGGACGCAGTCCCGAGGAGGAGTCGGGCAATCCAACCCAGCCAGCGTGGCCGCTCTAGAGTCGAGGGGTGTCAGCCGTGTCGGTACCCGCCCCATCCCCCGATGCCGGGATGGCCTGGCATTTCGGCGATCCGCTGGGCGAGCAGCGCAACGCTGACCGCGACGCGGTGGTGGTGGACCGCTCTCATCGCGCGGTGATCACGGTGACCGGCGCCGACCGGCAACGGTGGCTGCACTCGCTCTCGACGCAGCACGTCGCCGAACTGCCGGACGGGGCGTGCACCGAGAATCTGAGCCTGGACGGCCAGGGCCGGGTGGAAGACCACTGGCAGCAGACCGAGCTGGGCGGTGTGACCTACCTAGACACCGAGCCGCCGCGAGGGGACGCGCTGCTGGGATACCTACAAAAGATGGTGTTCTGGTCGGATGTGCAGCTGGGCGCCGCCGACCTGGCGGTGCTGTCGCTGATCGGGCCGCGGCTGGCCGACGACGACGTGCTGGCAGCGTTGGGTGTCGATGCGCTACCGCCGGAGTCGACGGCGGTGGCGCTGCCGGCCGGGGGTTTCCTGCGCCGGATGCCGTCCGGCCGCCCCGACGGCCAGGACGGCACGCCGGAACTCGACCTGCTGGTACCGCGGGACGACAAAGACCGGTGGCTGCAACGGCTGGCCGACGCCGGGGTGCGCCCCGCCGGCATCTGGGCCTACGAAGCCCATCGGGTGGCGGCGCTGCGGCCCCGGCTCGGTGTCGACACCGACGAACGGACCATCCCGCATGAGGTCGGCTGGATCGGACCGCCGGGACACGGCGCGGTGCACCTGGACAAGGGCTGTTACCGCGGCCAGGAGACCGTCGCCCGGGTGCACAACCTGGGCCGCCCGCCGCGGATGCTGGTGCTGCTGCACCTCGACGGTGCCACCGAGCGCCCAGCGACCGGCGATCCGGTGCTGGCCGGCGGCCGGCCGGTCGGCCGGGTGGGCAGCGTCGTCGACCACGTCGACCTCGGCCCGATCGCGCTGGCCCTGGTCAAGCGGGGGTTGCCGGCGGATACCCCGCTCATCGTCGGCGGTGACCACCCCGCGACCGCGGTGATCGACCCAGACTCACTGCCCCCGGCTGACGTGGCCGGCGCCGGCCGGCAGGCGGTGGACCGGCTGCGGCACGGAAGTAACTGACATCACTTCGAAGATTCACTTGCCGCGAACGGGCCTGCCCACGCGGGCGGACACGGCACGGTAAACTGTCGGGCAGGACGAATACGACATGGATTCGGAGCCGCCTGATTTTCAGGCCGCTCCGTTATTGCGCGAGGGGGTTCCCCCATGGGCCGCGGCCGGGCTAAGGCAAAGCAGACCAAGGTTGCCCGAGAGCTGAAATACAGCTCTCCGCAAACTGACTTCAGCCAACTTCAGCGGGAGCTGGCTTCGCCCAGCGATGATCCCGACCACGGCGATGCGTGGGCCGACGAGGACGACTGGCGCCCCTAGGCATCGTCGACTCGACTAAAACCGGGGGTGCTGGCCCACCAGCTTGACCCTCGGGCCGCCCTTGCGTTTGGCCGCCGATTTAGTGACGGTGCCCAGCACCCAGCAGTCCAGATGCCGGGCGGTCAGCACCGCCAGCGCCCGGTCGGTATCGCTGGCCGCGACCACCGCCACCATCCCGACGCCCATATTGAATGTCTTCTCCATTTCGGCACGTTCGACCCGTCCGCGCTGCGCGATCAGACCGAAGACCGGTGCCGGCGTCCAACTTCCGCGGTCGATCTCGGCGACCAGACCCTGCGGGATGACGCGTTCCAGGTTGCCGGCCAGCCCGCCGCCGGTGACGTGGCAGAAGGTGCTGACCTGGGTTTCCGCGGCCAACGCCAGGCAGTCCTTGGCGTAGATGCGGGTCGGTTCGAGCAGTTCTTCGCCGAGGGTGCGGCCGAACTCTTCGACGTGCCCGGCCAGGTTCATCCGGTCGATTTCCAGCAGCACTTTGCGGGCCAGCGAATAGCCGTTGGAGTGCAGGCCGGAGGATCCCATCGCGATGATGACGTCACCGGGGCGGACCCGGTCGGGCCCGAGGATGTCATCGGCCTCGACGACGCCGACCCCGGTGGCCGAGACGTCGTAGTGGTCGGGCTCCATCAACCCGGGGTGCTCAGCGGTCTCCCCGCCGAGCAGCGCGCAGCCGGAGATGACACACCCTTCGGCGATACCCGAGACGATGGCGCTGACCCGCTCCGGGATCGTGCGGCCGACGGCGATGTAGTCCTGCAAGAACAGCGGCTCTGCGCCGCAGACCACCAGGTCGTCGACGACCATGGCGACCAGATCCAGGCCAATCGTGTTGTGGATGTCCATCGCCTGGGCGATCGCCAGCTTGGTGCCCACCCCGTCGGTGGAGGACGCCAGCACTGGCTCGCGGTAGCCGCCGCGCAGCGCGAACAGTCCGGCGAAACCGCCCAGGCCGCCGCGAACCTCCGGGCGACTGGCCCGCTCAGCTAGCGGCTTGAACAGTTCGACGGCGCGGTCGCCGGCCTCGATGTCGACACCGGCGGAGGCGTAGGAGACGTGGGCGCTCTCCTCGCGTCGGCTCTTCGACTCGGCAGACATCGGCCACCAGGCTACCGGGCGTACCCGGGCCGTTGTCCGGCTAGGGCCTACTGAGCGCCGAGACGTTGTCGTTGTCGGCCTGGACCGCGGCCAGCATGTTCTCCACCACGTTCTTGCCCAGAGCGGCGGCCGGCGGCAATTCGATCGGGTAGTCGCCGTCGAAGCAGGCGCAGCACAGCCGGCTGGCCGGCTGCTCGGTGGCGGCGATCATGCCCTGCTGGGAGATGTAGCCCAGGGTGTCGGCGCCGATGGCCTGACGCACCGATTCCAGCATTTCGCCGTCCTCGGTCTGGGTGCCCGGCGCGTTGGCGATCAGCTCCGCCGGGGTGGCGAAGTCGATGCCGTAGAAGCACGGCCACTTCACCGGGGGCGAAGCGATGCGCACGTGCACCTCCACCGCGCCGGCTTCGCGCAGCATCCGGACCAGGGCACGCTGGGTGTTGCCCCGCACGATGGAGTCGTCGACGACGATCAGCCGCTTGCCGCGGATGACTTCCTTGAGCGGGTTGAGCTTCAGCCGGATGCCGAGCTGGCGGATGGTCTGCGAGGGCTGGATGAAAGTCCGCCCGACATAGGCGTTCTTCATCAGGCCCTGCCCGAACGGAATGCCGGACTCCTGCGCGTAACCCACCGCCGCCGGTGTTCCCGACTCCGGCACCCCGATCACCAGGTCCGCCTCGACCGGCTTCTCCCGGGCCAGCCGGCGCCCGATGTCGACCCGGGTGCCGTGCACCGAGCGTCCGCCGATGACGCTGTCCGGGCGGGCCAGATACACGTACTCGAAGACGCAGCCCTTCGGGGTGGGCGGGGCGAACCGGGAGGAGCGCACCCCGTCGGCGTCGATGGCCAGCAGTTCACCGGGTTCGATGTCGCGGACGAACGAGGCGCCGACGATGTCCAGGGCCGCGGTCTCCGAGGCCACCACCCAGCCGCGATCCAGCCGGCCCAGCGACAGCGGCCGCACCCCGTACGGGTCGCGGGCGGCATACAGCGTGGTCTCGTCCATGAACACCAGGCAGAAGGCGCCACGCACGTCGGGCAGCAGTTCCAGGGCGGCCTGCTCGATGCTGGAGTCCGCGGCACCGCCGGCCAGCAGCGCACCGAGGATGTCGGAGTCGGTGGTGGCTGCGCCCGGGGCATTGTGATTGATCAGCCCGGCCTTACGGGCACGCTCGGACAGCTCGGTGGTGTTGACCAGGTTTCCGTTGTGCCCCAAGGCAACTCCGGTTCCGGCGGCGGTGTTGCGGAATACCGGCTGGGCGTTTTCCCAGGTGGTGGAGCCGGTGGTGGAATAGCGGCAGTGGCCGACGGCGACGTGGCCTGGCATGGCGGCCAGGGTCTGCTCGTCGAACACCTGGCTGACCAGGCCGAGGTCTTTGAACACCAGAACCTGCGAGCCGTCGCCGACCGCGATTCCGGCCGCTTCCTGGCCGCGGTGCTGCAGCGCGTACAAGCCGTAGTAGGTGAGCTTGGCGACTTCCTCGCCGGGAGCCCAAACACCGAAGACACCGCATTCTTCCTTGGGTGCGCTTTCCAGCTGATCGGTCACTATCTGATCGGTCACTGTGCTCCCTTGCGGGTCGGTGGCGGTTCCCAGTCTACGGGGGCAACGGCCGATTTCGGAACCGCAACTGCCGCGGCTAGTCCAAATCGCCGCACTCCTCAACGCGGCCATGCCGCTTGATCGTCGCGCGGCTAACGGTCAATTGCACGATCGGCAGAAACCGCTGAACCTCGCCGGCCCGCGCCCCGGAGGCCTGCACGGCTCCGGCGGCCAGCGCGTCATCCCACCCGATCAGCCCGGTCGCCAACAGCAGCCAGGTCCGCGAGTCGGTCTGCACGACGTTCGGCGGCGTACCGCGGGTGTGCCGCGGACCCGAAATGCATTGCACGGCAACAAATGGCGCAACGCGGACCTCGACGCTTGCCCCCGGTGCCGCCGCCGCCAACGCTCGCGCCGTCAGCCGCACCGCGTCGGCGAGCACCGCACGCTCAGGAGCCGGAAGGTTCTCGTCACGCAGCCAGGCAGCCACCTCCCGCACGGCCTGCCCGACGGCCTGCCCATCGACCGCGCCATGCCGGCTCACGCGAACTCCGGCCCGCCGGCGGCCATCGCCTTGTCCAGTGCCCGCCGGATGCGGTCGGTGTCGAAGTCGGTCCAGCCCTGGGGCGTGGCGACGGCCACCCAGCCGTCGAGCTGGTGGTCGCCGTATTTGTGGCCGTGACCGGCCGGCACTCCGACCGAATCGGTG
>CAYPTG010000066.1:0-9953 GCA_964413455.1 uncultured Mycobacterium sp.
GTCCCGGCGGTGGCGTCGGCCGGCCGGCGCGTCCCGGGGCCCCGCGTCCGGGTGGCGGACCCCGGCCCGGGCCCGGTCAGGGCGCGCGTCCCGGCGGTGGCGGTGGCGGTGGTGGTAACTACCGCACCGGTGGACCCGGCGGCGGTGGCGGTGCGCCTGCGGGTGCCGGCGGCGGCGGTTTCCGTGGCCGTCCCGGTGGTGCGGGCGCCGGCCGTCCCGGTCAGCGCGGCGGTGCCGCCGGTGCGTTCGGCCGTCCCGGTGGGGCGCCGCGGCGTGGTCGCAAGTCCAAGCGGGCCAAACGCGCCGAGTACGAGAACATGCAGGCCCCGATCGTCGGTGGCGTGCGGTTGCCGCACGGCAACGGCGAGACCATCCGGCTGGCCCGCGGCGCGTCGCTGAGCGACTTCGCCGAGAAGATCGACGCCAACCCGGCCGCGCTGGTGCAGGCGCTGTTCAACCTCGGCGAAATGGTGACCGCCACCCAGTCGGTGGGCGATGAAACCCTGGAGCTGCTGGGCAGCGAGATGAACTACAACGTCCAGGTGGTTTCGCCGGAGGACGAGGACCGCGAGCTGCTGGAGTCCTTCGACCTGACCTACGGTGAAGACGAGGGCGGCGAAGAGGACCTGGAGCAGCGTCCGCCGGTGGTCACCGTCATGGGTCACGTCGACCACGGCAAGACCCGGCTGCTGGACACTATCCGCCAGGCCAGCGTCCGCGAGGGCGAGGCCGGCGGCATCACCCAGCACATCGGCGCCTACCAGGTGGCCGTCGAGCACGACGGCGTCGAGCGGCTGATCACCTTCATCGACACTCCGGGCCACGAGGCGTTCACCGCCATGCGTGCCCGCGGCGCGAAGGCCACCGACATCGCGATCCTGGTGGTGGCGGCCGACGACGGCGTGATGCCGCAGACCGTCGAGGCGATCAACCACGCGCAGGCCGCTGATGTGCCAATTGTGGTGGCGGTCAACAAGATCGACAAAGAAGGCGCCGACCCGGCCAAGATCCGCGGCCAGCTCACCGAGTACGGCCTGGTGGCCGAGGACTTCGGCGGCGAGACCATGTTCGTCGACATCTCGGCTAAGAACGGCACCAATATCAAGGCGCTGGAAGAGGCCGTGCTGCTGACCGCTGACGCGGCGCTGGACCTGCGGGCCAACCCCGATATGGAAGCCCAGGGTGTGGCCATCGAAGCGCATCTGGATCGCGGCCGCGGCCCGGTGGCCACCGTGCTGATTCAGCGCGGCACGCTGCGGGTCGGTGACTCGGTGGTGGCCGGCGACGCTTACGGCCGGGTGCGGCGAATGGTCGACGAGCACGGCGAGGACGTGGTGGAAGCCCACCCGTCGCGTCCGGTGCAGGTCATCGGCTTTACCTCGGTGCCCGGCGCCGGCGACAACTTCCTGGTCGTCGACGAGGACCGGATCGCCCGCCAGATCGCCGACCGGCGCAGCGCCCGCAAGCGCAACGCGCTGGCGGCCCGGGCACGGAAGCGGATCAGCCTGGAGGATCTGGAGTCGGCGCTGAAGGAGACCAGCCAGCTCAACCTGATCCTCAAGGGCGACAACGCCGGCACGGTCGAGGCGCTGGAAGAGGCGCTGCTGGGTATCCAGGTCGACGACGAGGTCGAGCTGCGGGTCATCGACCGCGGCGTCGGCGGGATCACCGAGACCAACGTCAACCTGGCGTCGGCCTCGGACGCGATCATCATCGGCTTCAACGTCCGCGCCGAGGGCAAGGCCACCGAGCTGGCCAACCGCGAGGGCGTCGAGGTGCGCTACTACTCGGTGATCTACCAGGCCATCGACGACATCGAGAAGGCCCTCAAGGGCATGCTCAAGCCGATCTACGAGGAGCGCGAGCTGGGCCGGGCCGAGATCCGGGCGCTGTTCCGCTCGTCGAAGGTGGGCAATATCGCCGGCTGCCTGGTGCAGTCCGGGATCATGCGCCGCAACGCCAAGGCCCGGCTGCTGCGGGACAGCGTGGTGGTTGCCGACAGTGTCACGGTGTCGTCGCTGCGCCGGGAGAAGGACGACGTCACCGAGGTCCGCGAGGGCTTCGAGTGCGGTCTGACGTTGACCTACTCCGATATCAAGGAAGGCGACATCATCGAGACCTACGAGCTGGTCGAGAAAGAGCGCGTCTAGTGGCCGACCCCGCACGGGCGAAGCGGCTGGCCAAGCGGATCTCCACCATCGTCGCCTCGGCGATCGAGTACGAGATCAAGGATCCGCGGCTGGCCGGAGTGACGATCACCGACGCCAAGGTGACCGGTGATCTGCACGACGCCACGCTCTACTACACGGTGATGGGCCGCTCCATCAATGACGAGCCGGACTACGCCGGCGTGGCGGCGGCGTTGGAGAGCGCCCACGGCGTGCTGCGCGCCAAGGTCGGCGCCTGCACCGGGGTGAAGTTCACCCCGACGTTGGCCTTCATCCGCGACACCGTGCCCGACGCCGCACACCGGATGGAGGAGTTGCTGGCCAGGGCTCGGGCCGCCGACGCCGACGTGGCCCGGATCCGCGAGGGCGCGACCCCGGCGGGGGAGGCTCAGCCCTACCGGGTGGCCGACGAGGCGCCGGTCGAGGAGATCGGCGACCCGCGCTAGCCGAGTCGACGATGCCGGCGCATAGCGCTGGAGGAGGAGTACGGCTAGCTGACCTGGGCGCGGCCGCGGTCCATCACCACGGCCCGGTTGGCGGCGATGTCGTCGCCGGTGGCGGTGCGCATCCATTCCCGCGCCGACTCGGCCTCGATCCACAGTGCGGCGCTGGTCTGCTGCGCGTCGATCCGGTGATAGGAGGCCAGTAGGGCGCGCACCGCGGGTTGATTGTTACCGACGATCGAGCCGGCTACCGCACGGGCGGCGGGCAACAGTTGATCGTGCGGCACCACCTCGGTGACCAATCCGGCGCGCAGCGCATCGCCTGCCGAAAGGTAGTCCCCGGTCAGGCTCATGCGGCGGGCCAGGCCGACACCGACCTTCTGCGGCAGCCGCGCCGTCAGACCCCAGGTGGGCAGCAGCCCGACGCGCGCGTGGGTATCGGCGAAGCGAGCCTGCTCGGATGCGATCAGGATGTCGCAATACAGCGCCAGTTCCAGCCCGCCGGTGACGGCGGCGCCGTTGATGGCGCCGATGACGGGTTTAGTCATGGCCGGCCACTGGGGGGAGATATCGGGGAGTTCGGTGGTGTTGCCGAGCTCTTTGAGGTCCAAGCCCGCGCAGAACACCGGGTCAGCGCCGGTGAGGATGACGACGTCGACGGTGTCGTCGGTCTGGGCTTCGGCCAGCGCGGTAAACAGCCGGGCGCGCAGCGCCACGGATAGCGCGTTTCGCGATTGCGGGCGGTTCAGCGTCAGAGTGCGGACCCGGTCGGTGGTGTCGATCAGCAGTGTGTCGGCGTCGGTCATGGTCCTTCACGCTAGCCACCTAGCGCGACCGGGCTTACATTGACGCCCATGCTGGCCCGCCGGATCGCCGCACTAGCTTTGCCCGCGCTGGGGGTGCTGGCCGCCGAGCCGCTGTACCTGCTGTTCGACACCGCCATCGTCGGGCGGTTGGGGGCGGTCAGCTTGGCAGGTCTGGCGGTCGGCGGACTGGTACTGACATTGGTCAGCACGCAGCTCACCTTCCTGTCCTACGGCACCACCGCGCGGTCGGCCCGGCTGCACGGTGCAGGGGACCGGGCCGCGGCGGTACGCGAAGGAGTGCAGGCCAGTTGGCTGGCGGTGCTACTCGGTGTGTTGATGGTGCTTGTGGTGCAGCTCATCGCCGGGCCGCTGGTGTCGGCCATCGGCGGGGCCGGGCCGGTCGCCGAAGCGGCGCTGCCCTGGCTACGGATCGCCGTCTTCGCCGCTCCGGCGATTCTCCTCTCACTGGCCGGCAACGGCTGGCTGCGCGGCGTGCAGGACACCGCTCGGCCGCTGCGCTACGTGCTGGCCGGGTTCGCGGTGTCCGCCGTGCTGTGCCCGCTGCTGGTCTACGGCTGGTTGGGTCTGCCGCGATGGGGTCTGGCCGGATCGGCGGTGGCCAACCTGATCGGGCAGTGGCTGGCGGCGGTGCTGTTCTGCCGGGCGCTGCTCGCCGAGCGGGTGCCGCTGCGGCCGGACTGGCGGGTGCTGCGGCTACAGGTGGCGATGGGTCGCGACCTGATGGTGCGCACTGTGGCGTTTCAGGCTTGCTTTCTGTCCGCGGCGGCGGTGGCTGCGCGGTTCGGGGCGGCGGCGCTGGCCGCCCACCACGTGGTGTTGCAGTTGTGGAGTTTCCTTGTGCTGCTGCTGGATTCGCTAGCTATCGCGGCACAGTCACTAGTCGGTGCCGCGCTTGGCGCCGGCGAAACCGGGCACGCCAAACAGGTGGCCTGGCGGGTGACCATGTTCTCCGCGGCGGCCGCGGCGCTACTGGCGGTGGTGTTGGCGGCCGGCGCCTCGGTGTTCCCGTCGGCGTTCACCGCCGACCGCGAGGTGCTGGCCCAGATCGGTGTGCCGTGGTGGTTCCTGGTCGCCCAATTACCGCTTGCCGGAGTGCTTTTCGCGCTGGACGGGGTGCTTATCGGCGCCGGTGACGCCGCGTTTATGCGGACCGCCACTGTGCTCAGCGCCGTCACCGGGTTCCTGCCGCTGATCTGGTTGTCGCTGGTGCGCGGTTGGGGGCTGGCCGGGATCTGGGCCGGGCTGAGCGCGTTTATCGGGCTCCGGCTGGTGTTCGGTCTGTGGCGGACATTGTCCGGCCGGTGGGCGGTGCCTGGGACGGGCTGATGATTACAGCCGGGATGTGTGCGGGTGACTGGCGTATCGATGTCGGACGAGTGAGGATCGGCGGGCGTGTCTTGGTGGACGTTGGGACGTGATGGCGAGTTGTCGATGGATATCACTGAGTCGGTCAAACGGGGGCGAATCAACAAGCCGGGATGCCGGTGGGATACGTCCCTACTGCAGACCGGCCTGAACGATCTCCGAAACTCGGATCGTGGTGCGTGGGCGAAGCTCGTCGCACTGATTGTCGACTCTGAACAGTACGGATTGCCGTTTGATGCCCACGGTCATGACTACAGTGCGCCCGTCGGTGATCGCGTCAAGGCGACCGAGTTGCGTGGTCGGCCTGTGCCTTGGCTCGGTGAATTGAGGGTCGAGGAGCGTACGCCCAAGCGCAAGAGCCGGCTTGGGGATGCGGCGCAGCATCGTCTGTACTTCGGTGAGCCACATGACCCATCTGACCTAGTCCTGGGATTGTCGATCGGGCACAAACGGGGTCGAGATCGCGATGCCAGCCACAAGCAGACCCGCCAGATGATCGATGCGATGTGGAAATTGATCCACTGGTGTGAATCCCGCTCACCAAAGACCGGCTGGCGCGAATGGCCGGAAATGCATATTATTGACTTATAAGTCAACAATATGCATGAGATGTGAATCGTATGGGTGTGGTGGACGGGCTTTCGACCGATGATCGGCTCAGCATTGAGCTTGCACGCTCAGAAAACCATCTGATCCGTGAACTGATTGCCGCGCGTCACCGGTGCGGACTCAAGCCGGCAGAAGTCGCCCGGAAAATGGGGGTCGATCGCAGCGTTGTGACGCGCTTCGAGTCGGGGGGCACGAATCCGACGATGGCCACGATAAATCGTTATGCCGAGGCGATCGGTGCGGTTATCCGCTATGCCGTCGAGTCCGACGTCGTCTTGTCGGCCACGCCGTCGCGAGGTCAGCCTGTTCGCCCCCAGTCTCCGCCTGGCGGCAATCTCGGTGATTAGCCGCAAGCGGTAACCCGGCGGCTCTACCATCGGCTTCAAGTAGCCGGCCGGGAAGGTTCCGGGGAGGTTTCAGTGGCCAAAATCGGGCTGTGGGTTTCGGCGGCGGGGTTCGCTCTCGGACTGTCTGTGGCGGGTGTCTGCACCGCGGATATCGCCTCCGCCGATTCCGCACAGGCCGGTACCACGACGGACAACGTAGGGGCAGCGTCGGCCGGTCCGTCCCGCAGCCCGGCGAGAGTAGGGAGCCGGTCGACGGCCGCGCGGGCCGCCGATGCCACGCCGGAACCTGCTGATTCCCCGGCGCAGCTCACCGCGTCGACGGGCTCAGTCGTCCGTTCGCCGTCGGGCCAACGATCCGATGCCTCGTTGGTCCCACCCACCGAACCGCAGACCGCCGTGGTCTCGGCACCGGAGCCAGTCCCGCAAGCCGCGCCGGCGCAAGAACCCGCAGCGGTGCCGGTCCCGCAACCTGCCATGGCGCCAATCCCGGAAACCGTCGCGGCATCGCCGGCAGCCGCTGCCACCGTCCCCGCCCCGGGAACCGCAGCCCCGGCCGCGGTCCCTGACTCGGCGTGCTGCTCCAGCCCCGCCGCCGGTACCGATGCCGCCGCGACGGCCCCGGCGATCACCATCTACAACAACTCGACGAGCCAGAGCATCTGGGTCTACAACCTGACCGCCACCGGCAACTACAGCATTCCGGACACTCCGTGGACGACCGACTCGGCGCCACCGGACTGGGTGGGTCCGGTGCAGATCACCGCCGGATCCTCAGCGCCGGTGACGCTGGCGGTGTACAACGCCGCGCCCGGTTCCCCCGGCAATCGGATCTACATCGTCGAGGGCTCGGCGTTCACCCTGCCGATCACCGAGCCCAGCGGAGTGGACCCGTTCTACCCGCCCGGGTCACCGGGAGATGACGCTTTCAGCAACTACAGCTTCTTGGAATACAGCCTGTATCCGGTCGCCGGCGGCGGCTACCAGTACACGATTGACGTGTCCTACATTGACGAGTGGTCCCTGCCCATTCAGACCAAGTTCACCCTCAACGGGGCGGATTGGAAGGGTGCGGTCAGCGGAAAAACCTACGGCTTCAGCGACTTTGACACTGTGGTAAGTCAACTCAACGCCGCCGGCGGCCCCTACGGCGATCTGGTGTGGAGCGGCGCCACCCCATGGGCGCCGCAGCCGCCGACGACGGTGCGCAGGATCATCGGTCCGGACAAGGTGTGGACCGCCCAATCCGGTGAGCCGCCCAGCAACATCAACATGAACCAGACTGGCTGGGTTCCGGCGTCGTACCAGAATTTCGTCCAATACGGGTCCTACGTCGATCCGAGGACCAAGAAGACGGTGTATCCGTACGCCTTCAACGGCACCGGAGTCTCCTGCCGCCCGGCGTCGTGCACCGCGACTCCGCGCACCCAAACCAACTTCGACTTCTGGCGGTATCGGGTCAGCGCTCCGGGCTCGACGCCGTATCCGATGGCGCTGCGCACGGCCGCGATCCTGGACGGCTTCACCACCGCCGACGCCAACGGCGTGTACGGCTTCTTCACCTACCCCAACGACGAGGCCGCCGGGCAGTTCACCAATATCCCCACCGCGGTGTCGTTGGACGTCTACGTCCACGGCTCTTCTGACGGCGTCAGCGACGGCGCTATTCCCGGCGGCGCCTGGTACTACACCAGTTCGGCCGCGCATAACCGGCGCCGACTGTTGCAGGCCAGGCCGCGCGTCTCGGGCACCGACGGCACCGACACCTACATCGTCGACTACGCGTTCAAATTCGCCCCCAAGGCTCCGCGGCTGGACGTCAACGGGCCCGGCGGCGACATCGCGGTCATCGACCGGCTGGCGCTCGGGGCGACCAGCACCACGATCGACGTGGTGGACCGGGCGTGGTTCCTCTGCGGCGCGCTGTCCAACGTGCACAGCCAATTCGTCTACGAGCGCTCCACTGGCACCCTGTACTACGACAAGAACCCGAACCTGCCCGGCTATACCGCCGTGCTGGCCAAGTTCAACGGCGGCGTGACCGACCCGGCCGGCACGCTGTTCGTGCTCTGATCGGAGATACACCTGATGGCGAATCGCGAACCGCTGAATCCGAAACTGTTGCTGCTGATCGGCGGCCTGGCTCTGGTGCTGTTCTCGGCGATCGCGATATTCCTGGCTGCCGGGTTCACTCCCCGGACCTCGATTCAGCCCAGCTCGCCGACCGGCAGCGTCAGCGTCGAGCATTCCCCGTGATGCACGGTGTGCGTCGACGGCCGCATCGCCCGGCCGGTGATTGCCGGCTCCCCGGTGCCCAGGTTGCGGGCGAACCGGGGATGGCAGCCGCCGGCCACCAGCAGCCGTAGCCGCGATCCGGCTGTGAACCGGTGTGCCACCGGGTCCAGTTCCAGCTGGATCGGGCCCGCCGGTGCGGTGCTGAACCGGCTGAAACCGTCGCTGACATTGCGTGAGCGCCCCTTCGGATCGACCTCGCTGAGCCGGACGAACACGTCGAAGTGCGGGTTGTCGGTTTCATAGGCCAGCTCCACCACCGGGCGCCCGAACACGCAGAAATCGGCCGGCAGTGGGTCGCCGGTGAAGCTCAGCACGTCGTCACGGCGGGCCAGCGCGGTGTCCTCTCGGTAGCCCGACGACCGGGTCAGCAGCCGGCCGCCGACCGTCGGGGTGGGGTTGGCCGGGTCGTATCGGAACGCCTCGGCGGCCGGCTGCGGCCGGTCCGGCCCGAGCCGCCCGCCCGGTTGCAGGTAGCACACCCGGTCAGTGGTCGGCGGGGGCCAATCCGGCAGCTCCAGCCACTCGGGTCGGCGTCGGCTGGTAAGACACACCCGCACCGGTTCTTCGCGCGGCGCCGCCGGCTGGCTGGCCAGATGCTCGCCCAGCCAGTCCAAAGTCTGCACGGCGGTGCTGCCCGAGGCCTTGGTCACCATCTGGTCGTGCGTCCATGGCCCGATCGTCATCGCGACGTCCACCCCGCGTTCACGCAGCCGGTGGTACTGCGCGATGGTCTGCTCGACGAAGATGTCCTGCCAGCCGCCCAGCAGCAGCACCGGCACCGCGCACCGCTCTAGCGCCGCCGTCATCCGCTTACCTGTCCAGAACGGGTCGTCCGGGTCGGGATGTTCGACCCAGGATTCGTACCATGGCGATCCCTGCCCGAGCAGCGCTCGGCCGGCCTCGCCCAGCGGCACCTCGTCGGCCGCGCCGGCCAGCCGCCGACCGGCCCGCAGCTGGAAGGCCAGCCGGCTCAGCGCCGAGGTTTCCTGTTGGGCCACCATGTCCGACCAGCCGAGGAAGTCGTTCAGCGCGAACGCGCCGGTACCCCAGGACGACGCGTGCAGGTCGTGCGGCCCGACGGTGATCACCGCCGCGGCCAACTCCGGCGGCGGGTCGGCCAGCAGCGCCCACTGGGTGAACCCCAGATACGACAGCCCGACGGTGCCGAAAGTGCCGGTGAACCACGGTTGTTCGCGCAGCCAGGCCACGGTGTCGGTGGCGTCGTCGGTCTCGTGCACCATCGGCACGAACTGCCCGCCCGAGCCGAAGGTGCCGCGCACGCTCTGGAACAGCACGTGATAGCCGCGTGCGGCGTAGACGCGAGCGTAGATGATCGAGAACGGCAAGGCCCGGCCGTAAGGGCCGCGGACCAGCAGGGTGCCCAGCGGCCGGTCGGTGACAGGCGCGTAGTGGTCGGCCAGCAGCGTCACACCGTCACGCATCGGCACAGCCAGGCCGCGATGCACCCGGTAGTCGGTGGTGGCCGGCGGAAGCCGCAGCACCCGGGTGGTGGCCCGGTCGACGGGCCGGTTCCGGCGGGCCTCGCTCACGCTGCCCAGGATAGGAGCGGTGATGAGCGACGTGCTCAGTAGGCTCATGGGTTGTGGCTCCCACGCTCTGGGCGATCAGCGACCTGCACACCGGGCACACCGGCAACAAGCCGGTGACCGAGTCGCTGTACCCGTCGACCCCCGAGGACTGGCTGATCGTCGCCGGGGATGTCGCCGAACGCACCGACGACATCCGCTGGTCGCTGGACCTGCTGCGACGCCGGTTCGCCACGGTGATCTGGGTGCCCGGAAACCACGAACTGTGGACCACCGGCAAGGATCCGGTGCAGGTGTTCGGCCGGGCCCGCTACGACTACCTGGTGCAGATGTGCGACGAGATGGGTGTGCTCAC
>CAYPTG010000067.1:0-9833 GCA_964413455.1 uncultured Mycobacterium sp.
TGGCCCAGACCGCCCGGGCCGGGCAGGCCGCCGGTAAGCCGGTCGGGGTGTGCGGGGAGGCCGCCGCCGACCCGATGCTGGCCTGCGTGCTCACCGGTCTGGGAGTGACGTCGCTGTCGGCGGCGGCCTCCGCGGTCACCCCGGTGGGCGCCAAGCTGGCCTCGGTCACCTTGGCGCAGTGCCGGGCCGCCGCCGAGGCGGTGCTGGCCACCACCGGGCCGGGGCAGGCCCGCGACGCCGCGCACGCGGTACTCGGCTGACTGGACCGACCCCCGCCCCCGGCGGCGGGTGCCGAGATCGACGTAATGGTGGTTGCTACTCGAACTTTTGCGCCGAAACGGCGGTTTGGGCGGGTCGGTCCTCGAAGAAGGTCATCTCCAGCTCGCCGATATTGGCCGCCGCGGTGACCAGCGGCAGCGCCACCTGCGCGGCCTGCGGGGTGTCGGCTGCCTCGGCGCGTAGCGTGCCGATGAACTCGTCGCCCACTCCCGGCAGCGCGGAGCGCGCGTTCACCCGCTCGATGCGGGAACAGACCGCCGCGGCGTGCAGCTCCAGCACCCGCCGGGTCTGCGGGAACACCCCGGGCGGCGGCGGGGTGATGTCGGCGATCAGGTCGGCGGTGGTGCGCAACCGGGTGATCCGGCTGGCGGTGTCCAACAGCTCCGGGTCGATGGTGCCGGCCGTTTCGGCCAGGGTGACCCGCACGGCGTCGCCGTGGGTGCGGGCGGCGGTGCGGGCGTCGACGCCGAACTCGGCCACCGCCTCGTCGATCTGCGGGGACGCCCCGCGGGTCACCCGGGTCACCGCCGCATCCAGATACCAGGAGCAGGCGACGACGGCGTCGGCGATCGCCCGGCGGGCCGCCGCCTGGGCGGCACCCGGCCACAGCAGCACCGACACGATCAGCCCGACCAGCGCCCCAAGCAACACGTCCTCGATGCGCACGATCCCGATCTGCCAGCCGATCGGCTTCATGATGTTGAAGACGATCAGCACCTGCATGGTGAACATCGCCTGGCTGGCGGCGAACGACCCGACCGTCAGCACGTAGGCCGACCCAAAAGTGGCCAGCGGCAACAGAATCCACAACACCTTCGGATCGACTCCGAGCAGCGAGATCACCGCGGCGCCCAAGATGAATCCGGCGGCCGTGCCGGCCAGCACCCGCACCGCGCTGGTGCTGGTCGTCGCGGCGCTGCTGCGCAGCACCGCCAGCGCACCCAACGCCACCCACGTCCCGTTCTGCACCGGCAG
Source organism: uncultured Mycobacterium sp. (assembly GCA_964413455.1). GTDB lineage: Bacteria > Actinomycetota > Actinomycetes > Mycobacteriales > Mycobacteriaceae > Mycobacterium. The sequence goes on from CAYPTG010000067.1 coordinate 1,255, forward strand.
CACCAGCGTGACCAACACCGCCAGTGCCAGCGCCAGCCCGGTGCGCACACTGTTGATGACGGTGATCGAACGGGTGGACAGGTAACCGAACAACCCGGCCATCGCCGCCCGGTTACTGAGCACCCGATCGGCGACCCCGGTCTCCGGCACCCCCTTGCCCAGCAGCCGGTCCAGCACCGGCCGGGTATCGGAGATCGCCGCGGTGGCGATGATGCGTCCGGTCAGCGCGATGGTGGCGGACATGGTGCGCCGGCCCAGCAGCACCCGGCCGTGCTGCAACGCCGCGTCGTCGTCGGGTTCGGCGAGGATCTCGTCGATGTCCTGGCGGTACTGGCCGAAGGCGATTTCGCGGTGATCGAACAACTCGGCGATCAGCTGCTGGGCGCGCACCGGGTCCTCGGACAGCAGCACCTCGGCGCTGCCGCGCAACACCTGCACACTGTGTGGCTCGATCTGGCCCAACAGCAAGCCGGAATCCGGGCCCACCCGGTCGCTGAGCCATTGCAGGTTGGACACCACTCGGATCAGGCCACGGCCACCGGCCGTCAACGCCACCGGGCGAAACGCATTGCCCAGGAACTTGGTGTGCAGCTCATCCATCGCCCGGGCGATCTCTTCGGCCGAACCGCCGCCCTCGATCCGGTCGGCCAGCGCGGTGCACACCCGCGCCGCCAGATGACGCAGCTCCACGGTGTAGCGCGGCGGGAACAGGAACAACGCGATCGGCACGCAGACCGCCAGGGCCACCGCCCAGCCCAGCAGCCGCTCGCCCAGCGGCCCGGCCGGGAAGCAGACCGGGAACAGGAACGTCATCAGCGTGGCGCGTTGCCCGGCCGCGACGACTTCGCTGAGCAGCCCCGAGATGCTCACCAGCGCCCCGACCGCGAAACACAGCGGGACCGAGATCCACGGGTGCGGGGCGGCCCAGGTGCCGAGCGTGATGAGGACGGTTCCGCTGACCGCCAGGCTGGCGTAGGCGATCGCCCGAGTGGGCACCGGGCCGGGGAAGTCGGCGGTGATCAGCAGCGCAATGGCCCCGATCAGCGCGAAGGTGGTGGTCTGCGAATTGCCGGTGAGCAGGTGGGCGACGACGGCGGACAGGGTCACCGCGATCGCCGCGCGCAGTGCACGGCGCAAGCCGTCGTTGCTGGGGTCGCGGGTCCGGATCAGCTCGGCGATCCGCCGAAACGCAGTGGGCACCATGGTCTTCGGCACCCTATCGGGCTCGTCGCGCGGCGGTCCCTATCGCCGTGCTCCTCATCGCGGCGTGCGCCGCTTGATCGTCGCGCGGCTAAGGCGAGGGCGCCGGCACGTCCGCGTACCGGCCGGCTTCAAGATCGTCGAGCATGGCGTTGCTGATCCACTCGAACATCCGCAGATCCTTCGCGAGGGTGGCCTGCTCGTATCCGACGAACACGTAGACCGCCCAGGCCGCGTAGGTCTGCGCCTGCCGGGCGTCGTTGACGATGTCGAAGGCCGAGTCGTAGAGGATGTCGAACCGTTGCTGATCCACTTCCCGTTGCACGGCAAGCACATCGGGGTCCACCGAACTCCAGGAACGGATGGCGGCCTCGGCGCTGTGCGGCAGTGTCAGCGCTACCGCGATGATCGCCTCAATGCGTTTGCGGGGGTTCGGTTGGGAGCGGATCACGTCGATGATCCGAACCGTGCGGTCCTGCTGCCAGTAGGCGATGAGCTCCCGGGTGTAGGCGCTCCAGCCGGTGAAGTAGTGGTAGAACGAGCCGGACGTGACACCGAGCCGGTTGCACACCTCGGCCAGTTTCAACCCGCCGTACCCCCGGTCGGCCAGGATCTCCAGGCCGATCTCGAAGTACGAGTCGCGTGCCGCCACGATGGGCATGAACCAGACACTAGGCCTCGCGGGCGGCCGCGGATCGGGTTTTCGCCGGTCTGTTTCCGGCGTCAGCAAAGGGCCGCCGGACGGGGTGACCGGAGATAGCCCAGCGACAGACGGATAGCCTATCTAAGTTTTCGCTAGTATGGCGGTGACCCGACGGCAGTTTGGAGCAATCATGAGCAGTTTGCGCAGCCACGACGACACCTGGGACATCGCCAGCAGTGTCGGAACGACCGCGGTGATGGTCGCCGCCGCCCGCGCCCGCGAGACCGCCAGCCCCGATCCGCTGATCCGCGATCCGTACGCGGAACTGCTGGTCTCCGGTGCCGGCGCCGGGATCTGGGAACACTTCGGCAACGCGTCCATGCAGGAGCGCATCGCCAACGCGGACCCGGTATCGGCGGCACTGTTCGCCAACATGCTCAGCTACCAGGCGGTGCGCACCCACTTCTTTGACGCCTACTTCACCGACGCGGTGGACAGCGGCATCCGCCAGGTGGTGATCCTGGCCTCCGGCCTGGACTCGCGGGCCTACCGGCTGCCGTGGCCGGCGGACACCGTCGTCTACGAGATCGACCAGCCCAAGGTGCTGGAGTACAAGACCTCGCGGCTGGCCGAGAACGGAGTGCAGCCGACCGCCCAACGCCGAGAGGTGGCCATCGACCTGCGCCAGGACTGGCCGGCGGCGCTCACCGCCGCCGGGTTCGACAAGTCCCGGCCCACCGCCTGGCTGGCCGAAGGCCTGCTGATGTACCTGCCGGCCGAAGCCCAGGACCGGTTGTTCGAGCAGATCACCGAACTGAGCGCCCCGGGCAGCCGGGTCTCCGCCGAGGCGGTCCGCCACCACGACGAACAGCGCCGGGCCCAGCTGTGGCAGCGCTGGCAGAAAATGGGCGACGAGGCCGGCATGGACCGCACCATCGACATCGCCAACCTCATCTACAACGATCCGCACCGCGCCGAGCTGACCGAGTGGCTGGACGCGCACGGCTGGAGCGCCACCGGCACCCCGTCCACCGACGAGATGCGCCGGATGCAGCGTTGGGTCGAGGTGCCCGAACACGACGACGAGGACGGCTTCTCCACCTTCGTGGTGGCGCAGCGCCGCTGAGCCCAATTGCCGCACTCCTCAACGCGGCGTCGCCGCTTGATCGTCGCGCGGCTATCGAGTTAGCTCCTTAACCCGGGGTGCGGTAGGCGGGGAAGAACGTATCCGGGTTTCCCGGGATGCCGCCCAGGGATTGATATTCGGCGGGCCGGACTATCAGGCGCACCAGATGGGAGGGTTCCAGGGTGTTGGTCCAGCGGGCTTTGAAGCGGGCCAGGCCGGGTGTGCCGGTGCGCGGTTGGCTACCGAGGTACATCCGACGGCCGGCGTCCGTACACCACTCGGTGATGCCGGCCATCAGCACGTAGGACGCCGACGTCCGCCGACCCTGCGCGCTGCCCGCGATATGCAGCAGGTGCAGCTCACTGTGGCACAACGCCCCGCATGCCATCGCTCCGATGTGGCCCCGCGGGTCGACGGCGGCGAAAAACACTCCCCACGGTGCCTGCGCCAACTGATCGAAGTGCGCGGCGGGGAACGCCGACAGCGAGCCGGAGAAGCCGCGAGCGGCAGCCACCTGCGCATGCAGGGTGGCCGCCGTGCCGGCCACTGCGGCCCCAGACGGCATCTCGAGGCGCCACCGGCGCTCACCTTCGGTCAGGTGCCGGCGGGTGCGAGTGCCCGGTCGCCACGGCAGTTGCGGGTCGAACACGTAGTGCTGCTTGGCCGGAGCTACGCCGGGCACCCCGGACCATGGGTGTTCCGAGCCGGGCCGGATCACCCCGACAATGGACACCAAATCCGGCAGCGCCGTGGCCAATGTCGCCACCTCATCGGGGGTCGGCGCGACGTACGGCGGCGGCAGCATCCCGTCGTACCATTCGGTGCCCGGGATGGGCCGGCGCAGCACCGGGAGCCCCAGGTCGTCGGGTTGCACGGCCTCACCGAGGTGGGCGAGCCCGCGGGCGTAGGCGAGGTCGTGCAGGGGAAACGCGAGGGTCGTCACTACCAGCCACGCCGATGACGAAGCCGGCGACCCGAGCGGGCCACCCGCCAGATCAGGCCCGCCGGACCGGTCATCTGCTGGCTCCACCCGGCCCGGGCCTTGAGCTGATGCAGCAGGTTGCCCCGGTTGGCCAGGGTCAGTTCCTCGTCGTCGACCCATAGCGGCGTGCGGCCGGCGGCCGCCAGCCGGTCGTGGGCAATCAGCAACTGCTCCAGCCAGGTTTCCCACTGCTCATCGAGCAGCGAGGCGATCGCCTGTTCATCGGTCTGTGATATCAACCCCAGCTGCCGCGCCCGCCGTACGTCGCGGCCAATGACCCGCAGCAGGCTCAGGCGAGTGAGGGAGAGTGCGAAGTCTGCGGCGGCCGGCGACCGCGCGTCGGACGAATACTGCGACCAGTTCCCGGTGTGCCGGCGGTAGGCCAGCAGCGGTCCGCAGGCGACAGCGACCGGGCCGACCAGTGCGGCGCGCAGCGCATACAGCCGATCATGTGACACCGACGCCGTCGAGGTATCCAACCGGGCGAACGGACGAAATGCACTGCGCCTCCATGCCATGCGTGCGCCGATCAGTGTCCCCGGGTAGTCGAACACGTCGGCGACGGACAGCAGGTGATATTCCCCGAGGGCGGCCGCCGGCTCTTCAATGACAGCGCCCAACTCGTCGATGACGGTGGCCTCCGAGCCGACCAGCACCGCGCCGGTGCGGGCCATCACGTCGAGCACGGTACGGGCCCGATCCGGGTGGGCGATGTCGTCGTCGTGGGCCTGCAGGACCACATCGCAGCTGGCCATATCGACCAGTAGCGGCAGATGGTCACGTCGTAAGCGGCGCTTTCCGCACCGGACCACCACCCGATGCGGCCCGTCGTAGGCCGCCACCACTTCCAGCGCCCGGTCCAGGGTCTGGTCGCCGGAGTTGTCGTCGGAGAGGATCACCTCGGCGGTCACCCCACGCTGGGCCAGCACCGAGGCCACCGCCGACGCCACGTATCCCTCGCGGCGGTACAGCGGCATCAGGATGGACAGCTCGGGCGGTGCGACGCCGGGCCGGATCACCGTCACCCGTTCGGCCAAAACCACCATCGGCTTTACGATAAGCCGCGCGGACCGGCTATCGAGAGGACCCCCATGCCCGGAGTGCAAGACCGAGTCATCGTCGTCACCGGCTCCGGTGGCGGCCTGGGCCGCGAGTACGCGCTGACCCTGGCCGCCGAAGGCGCCAGCGTGGTGGTCAACGACCTGGGCGGCGCCCGGGACGGTACCGGCGGCGGCCACTCGATGGCCGACCAGGTGGTCGACGAGATCAAGGCGGCCGGCGGGCGGGCCGTCGCCAACTACGACTCGGTGGCCGACGCACAGGGCGCGGCCAACATCGTCAAGACCGCGCTGGACGAGTTCGGCGCCATCCACGGTGTGGTCAGCAACGCCGGCATCCTGCGCGACGGCACCTTCCACAAGATGACCGACGACAACTGGGATTCGGTGCTCAAGGTGCACCTCTACGGCGGCTACAACGTGATCCGCGCCGCCTGGCCGCACTTCCGCGAGCAGCACTACGGCCGGGTGGTGGTGGCCACCTCCACCAGCGGGCTGTTCGGCAACTTCGGGCAGGCCAACTACGGCGCCGCCAAACTCGGCCTGGTCGGGCTGATCAACACGCTGGCCATCGAAGGTGCCAAGTACAACATCAAGGCCAACGCGCTGGCCCCGATCGCGGCCACCCGGATGACCGAGGACATCCTGCCGCCGGAGGTGTTCGAGAAGCTCACCCCCGAATACGTCGCCCCGGTGGCGGCCTACCTGTGCACCGAGGAGGTGCCCGACAGCGCCTCGATCTTCATCGTCGGCGGCGGCAAGGTGCAGCGCACCGCGCTGTTCCAGAACACCGGCGTCACCTTCGATCAGGTGCCCAGCGTCGATGAGGTTGCCGCGCAGTGGTCGACTATCGACGACCTGTCCGCGGCCCAGCCGGCGTCCTTCCGGTTGTAGTCCGGTCGCCATCCCGGCTGTAGCTCCGATGGTAGTCAGGTGAGCACCGACGGTCTGATCCTGGTCGGACTCGCGATCGCCGTCGGGCTGGTCGGCATCCTGGTGCCGCTGCTGCCCGGCTCGCTGCTGGTCTACCTCCCGATCGCGGTGTGGGCGTTCATCGAACGCAGCACGGTGTCCTGGGTGGTGCTCGGTGTGGTGACCGTGCTGCTCGGCGCCGGCCTACTGATCAAGTACCTGTGGCCGGCGCGCCGGATGCGCGCGGCCGACGTCAGCGGGTGGAGCATGGCCGCCGGCGCGGTGCTCGGCGTCGTCGGGTTCTTCGTGGTCCCGGTGCTGGGTGTGGTCCTCGGCTTCGTCGCCGGGGTCTACCTGGCCGAACTGGCGCACCGCCGAGACCAGCGCCGAGCCTGGGCGTCGACGGTGCACGCCGTCAAAGGCGCGGCACTGTCGGTGGGGGTGGAACTGTGCGCCGGCCTGCTGGCCACCGCGGCGTGGGTGGTCGGGGTGCTGCTCACCCACTGAGCGCCCGCCGATCGCCCACCCCAGCACTCGCCCGCCCGGCGGCGGTTACCCCAGCAGCGTGGCGCGCAGCCGCGCGACGTCGTCGGCGCTGACCCCGGCGGCATCCAGATACCCGGCCAGCCCGCCGTGGGTGTCGTCGATCCCGCGCCTCGCGGTAGCCAGGTACTCCTCACGCACCCCGAGCACGTCGTCGGTGAGTCGGGATTCGGCGAAGGACACCACCTCCTCGGTGATGCCGTCCCGGCTGCGCAGTGAGTGCAGGATGCTCTGCCGCAGCCGATCCGTCGCGGTATTGCTGCGCAGGTAGTCGGTGAGGATCGCATCGTGGTGTAGCCCAGCGGCTTCCAGCGCGACGGCGACCGCGAAGCCGGTGCGGTCCTTGCCCGCAAAGCAGTGCACCAGCACCGGCCGGCCGGCGCCGAGCAGGGTGACGATCTGCCGCACCGCCTGCCGGGCGCCGGGCAGGGTGGGGAACTGCTGGTACTCCCGGGTCATCCAGCGCCGCGCGGCCAGCGACGGCTCCTCATCGGAAAGCTCGGTCATCATCTGCTGCCAGCTCGCCTCGTGCGGAGCCAACGCCTCGGCATCATCGGTGTCGTGGGTGCGGGTTACCTCTGGGAACGGAAGATTGTGCACCACAACACCATTGGGAACCGCGCCCGCACCGCGGCGGTCCACCTCGGCCGGCGAGCGGAGGTCGGCGACGTCGGTCACCCCGAGCCCGGTCAGCGTGCGACGGCCGGCGTCGTCGAGCCGGGTCAGCTCACCCGAGCGGAACAGCCGGCCCGGTCGCAGCCCGACCGTTTCGGCGACGTCGCGGAAATTCCATGTCCCGGAAAGCCTTTCGTGGTCCCCGACCCGTGACGCTTCCGGATGAGGCCCCGTCATCGGCCGGTCACCGCGGCGGCCATCGGGGAAGGCTCCCGGCCGAGTTCGGCCTTGGCGATGGTTCGGATGTGCACCTCGTCGGGGCCGTCGAAGATCCGCATGGCGCGCTGCCAGCCGTACATCCGGGCCAGCGGGAAGTCGTCGCTGACCCCGGCCGCCCCATGCACCTGGATGGCCCGGTCGATCACCGTGCACGCCATCTGCGGGGCCACCGACTTGATCTGCGACACCAGCGCGAACGCCGCCCGGTTGCCGTGGTTGTCGATGGTCCAGGCCGCCTTTTCGCAGAGCAGCCGCGCCTGGTCGATCTCGTTGCGCGACAACGCGATTTGCTGCTGCACCATGCCCTGCTCGGCGAGCGGTTTACCGAACGCGATGCGGGTGCGGGCACGCTCGGTCATCAACGTTAGCGCCCGCTCGGCGACCCCGATGGCCCGCATGCAGTGGTGAATCCGGCCGGGCCCCAGCCGGGCCTGCGCGATGGCGAAACCCATGCCCTCCTGGGCCAGCAGGTTGGCCGCCGGCACCCGGACGTCGCGGTACTCGATCTCGGCGTGGCCGTGCTGGTCCTGCCAACCGAACACCGACGTCGACCGCACGATGTTCACCCCGGGGGTGTCGACCGGCACCAGGATCATCGACTGCTGTTGGTGTGCCGGCGCATCGGGGTTGCTGCGGCCCATCACGATCAGGATCGCGCAGCGCGGATCGTTGGCTCCGGAGGTCCACCACTTGTGGCCGTTGATGACGTAATGGTCGCCGTCGCGAGTGATTTCCGTCGCGATATTGCGGGCATCACTGGAGGCCACCGCGGGTTCGGTCATCGAGAACGCGCTGCGGATCTCACCGGCCAGCAGCGGTCCCAGCCACCGCCTCTTCTGCTCGTCGGTGCCGAACATGTGCAGCACTTCCATATTGCCGGTGTCCGGTGCGGCGCAGTTGAGCGCTTCGGGCGCGATCTCGGTGCTCCACCCGGTCAGCTCGGCCAGCGGGGCGTAATCCAGGTTGGACAGCCCGGATTCGGCCGGCAGGAACAGGTTCCACAACCCGCGCGCCCGGGCCTTGCGCTTCAGCTCCTCGATCACCGGTGCAGCGGTGAAGTCGTTCGGGCCGGCCGCCGCACGGTATTCCTCGTAGACCTTCTCGGCCGGGAACACCTCGTCGACCATGAATCCGGTCAGCCGCTGGTGGTAGTCAGCGGCCTTGGCGGACGGGGCGAAATCCACGGTTTCACTGTATGGCACAGCAATCGGGCTCGGCCCG
>CAYPTG010000068.1:0-4697 GCA_964413455.1 uncultured Mycobacterium sp.
CAGGTGCTGATGGCCATCGGCGCCGACCCGGACACCGCCCGCGGCTCGCTGCGGTTCTCGCTGGGCCACACCAGCACCGAGAGTGATGTCGACGCCGCCCTGGCGGTGCTGCCCGGGGCGGTGCAGCGGGCCCGGCAGGCGGCGCTGGCCAGCGCCGCGGTGGGCGGCCGGCGATGAAGGTCTTGGCCGCGATGAGCGGTGGCGTGGACTCCTCGGTGGCCGCCGCCCGGATGGTCGACGCCGGCCACGAGGTGGTCGGGGTGCACCTGGCACTCTCCCGTGCGCCCGGCACGCTGCGCACCGGATCGCGCGGCTGCTGCTCCAAGGAGGACGCCGGGGACGCCCGCCGGGTCGCCGACATCCTCGGAATCCCTTTCTACGTCTGGGATTTCGCCGACCGGTTCAAGGCCGACGTGATCGACGACTTCGTCGACTCCTACCAGCGTGGGGAAACCCCCAACCCGTGCGTGCGCTGCAACGAGCGGATCAAGTTCTCCGCGCTGGCCGCCAAGGCGCTGGCGCTGGGCTTCGATGTGGTGGCCACCGGCCACTACGCCCGGCTGTCCGGCGGCCGGCTGCGCCGCGCGGTGGACCACGACAAGGACCAGTCCTACGTGCTGGCGGTGCTGACCGCCGACCAGCTGGCCCACGCGGCGTTCCCGATCGGCGACACCGCCAAGCCGGCGATCCGGCAGGAGGCCGCCCGGCGCGGGCTGGCGGTCGCCGACAAGCCGGACAGCCACGACATCTGCTTCATCCCCTCCGGGGACACCCGGGCGTTCCTGGGAGCCCGCAGCGGCGTGCGTCCCGGCGCGGTGGTCGACGCCGCCGGCGCCGTGCTGGCCCACCACGACGGTGTGCACGGCTTCACCATCGGCCAGCGCAAGGGCCTGGGCATCGCCGGCCCCGGACCCGACGGGCGGCCCCGCTACGTCACCTCCATCGACGCCGACTCCGGCACCGTGCGGGTCGGCGGTGCCGAGGACCTCGACGTGTGGACGCTCACCGGCCGCGAGCCGGTATTCACCTCCGGCGTGGCGCCGGCCGGCCCCATCGAATGCGAGGTGCAGGTCCGCTCGCACGGCGGGCTGGCCCCGGCGGTGGCCGAACTGGTCGACGGCCGACTCACGGTGACGCTGCGGGCGCCGCTGCGCGGGGTGGCCGCCGGCCAGACGATGGTGGTGTATCGCCCCGATCCGGACGGCGACGAGGTGCTCGCCAGCGCCACCATCCAGTGACCGTTTTCGCCGCGGCTACCGGGGTGGGGTCCTGGCCCGGCACCGCCCCGCGCCGGGCCGCCGAGGTGATCGTCGGCGAGCTGCACCGGCTGCCGTACCTGCCCGAGCTGCCGGATCGCGGGGTAGGCGCGGACCTGATCGGTCGGGCCGGGGCGCTGCTGGTGGATATCGCCATCGACACCGTGCCGCGCGGCTACCGGATCACCGCCCGGCCCGGATCGGTCACCCGGCGGGCGGCCAGCCTGCTCGCCGAGGACGTCGACGCCCTGGAGGAAGCCTGGGAGAAGGCCGGTGACGCCCAGCCCGGACGGGCGGTCAAGGTGCAGGCTCCCGGCCCGATCACCCTGGCCGCGCAGCTGGAACTTCCCGGCGGGCACCGAGCGATCACCGATCCCGGCGCGGTCCGCGATCTGGCCGCCTCGCTGGCCGAGGGGATGGCCGCCCACCGCGCCGAGGTGGCCCACCGGCTGAACGCCCCGGTGGTGGTGCAGTTCGACGAGCCGCTGCTACCCGCCGCGCTGGCCGGCCGGCTGGCCGGGGCCAGCGCGCTGTCCCCGGTGCACCCCATCGACGAAACCCTGGCGATCGGCCTCATCGACGGCTGCGTCGCTTCCGCGGGATCGGAGGTGATGCTGCACAGCTGTGCGGTGGATCTGCCGTGGAAGCTGTTGTGCCGCAGCCGCATTGATGCGGTGTCGGTGGATATGTCTACGCTGGGCCCCGAGGGGATGGACGGGCTGGGCGAGTTCGTCGACTCCGGGCGCACGGCCGTACTGGGCTTGGTGCCGGCTGCCGAGCCGGACGCCAAACCGTCGGCCGAGCAGCTGGCCGCCGCCGCGGCCGCCGTCACCGACCGGATTGGGTTCCCGCGCACGGTGCTGGGGCAGCGGATCGGCCGGGGCCCGGTGTGCGGTCTGGCCAGCGCCACCCCGGACTGGGCGCGGGTGGCCACCGGCCTGACCCAGGCCGCCGCCGACACGCTCGCCGACGATCCCGAGGCCCTCTGAGCCGGTTCAGCCGAGATCGCCCGCGTCGAGCCGGCGGATCAGCTTCGGCGCGGCGATCAACCGAAACGAGGCGTCGATCAGCTCGCCGACTTCGGACCAGTCGACGTCGCCGGCAGACAGGTCCAGTCCCAGCCAGCCGTACGGCCCCATGTAGGCCGGGTAGAAGAAACGCGAATCCTGTTGCAGCGCAGGGCGCTCAGCCTCATCGACTTTCACCAGCAAGGCATGCGGATAGGGGGTGTGCACACCCGGTGCCTCTTTGTGGCTGCCGCCGTACATCGCGAATATCTTCGGTGCACAGAACACCGGCCGGCCGTGCGAGACCTTCTCGAACGCGTCGGGAAACGCCAGCGCGACTTTACGCAGCCGGATCAGCAGCGGATCGTCGTCGCTGAACATGATCGGATGCGGCATGGGTGACACCCTGCCATGTGGAGGTGTCCCTGCGGGGCGTCCATGTCGGGGTGTCATAGCCTGCCAGGGTGGCAGCCGAGCGTGATCCGATCGACCCGGATGTGCGCCGTCGCTGGGAGGACCTGGCCGACGAGGTGCGCGAACACCAGTTCCGCTACTACATCAAAGACGCGCCGATCGTCTCCGACGCCGAATTCGACCGGCTGTTCGGCGAACTTGTCGCATTGGAGCAGCGCTATCCCGAACTGCGGGAACCGGACTCGCCCACTCAGCTGGTCGGCGGGGCGGGCTTTGCCACCGAGTTCACCGCCGCCGAGCACCTGGAGCGCATGCTCAGCCTGGACGACGTGTTCAACACCGACGAGCTGGCGGCGTGGTCGGCCCGGGTGGAGAACGAGATCGGCCCCGACCCGCACTATCTCTGCGAGCTGAAAGTCGACGGCGTCGCGCTGGCTCTGGTCTACCGCGACGGCCGGCTGGAGCGCGCCGCCACCCGCGGTGACGGCCGGGTCGGCGAAGACGTCACCCTCAACGCCCGCACCATCGGCGACATCCCGGAAACCCTCACCGCCACAAAGAAATTCCCGGTACCTGCCGTCCTGGAAGTACGCGGCGAGGTGTTCTTCATGGTCGCCGACTTCGAAAACCTCAACGCCAGCCTGGTGGCCGACGGCAAGCCGCCGTTCGCCAACCCGCGCAACAGCGCAGCCGGCTCGCTGCGCCAGAAAAACCCGGCCGTCACCGCCCGCCGCCCGCTGCGGATGATCTGCCACGGCCTGGGCCGCGTCGAAGGATTTAGCCCAGCCACTCTGCACGACGCCTACACCGCGCTAAAGGCCTGGGGGCTGCCGGTCTCCGAGCACACCAGCCGGGTCAGCGGGCTGGCAGCGGTGGCGCAACGCATCGAATTCTGGGGCGAGCGCCGGCACACCATCGCCCACGAAATCGACGGCATAGTCGTCAAAGTCGACGAGCTGGCCCAGCAGCGCCGGCTGGGCGCCACCTCCCGGGCGCCGCGCTGGGCGGTCGCCTACAAGTACCCGCCCGAAGAGGCGCAAACCACGCTGCTGGACATCAAGGTCAACGTCGGGCGCACCGGACGGGTCACCCCGTTCGCCTACATGACCCCGGTGCGCATCGCCGGGTCTACCGTCAGCCTGGCCACCCTGCACAACGGCTCGGAAGTCAAACGCAAGGGCGTGCTGATCGGCGACACCGTGGTGATCCGCAAGGCCGGCGACGTGATCCCCGAGGTGCTCGGCCCGGTCGTCGACCTGCGCGACGGCACCCAGCGCGAGTTCGTCATGCCCACCCACTGCCCGGAGTGCGGCACCCCGCTGGCGCCGGCCAAAGAAGCCGACGTCGACATCCGCTGCCCTAACGCCCGGTCCTGCCCGGCGCAGTTGCGCGAGCGGGTATTTCACCTCGCCGGCCGTGGTGGCCTGGACATCGAAGGCCTCGGCTACGAGGCCGCCACCGCGCTGCTGCAAGCGGGCATCATCACCGACGAGGGTGACCTGTTCGACCTCACCGCCGACGACCTACTGGGCTGTGCGTTCTTCACCACCAACAAGGGTGTGCTGTCGGCCAACGGCTCCCGGCTGCTGGACAACCTGCAACAGGCCAAGGACCGGCCGCTGTGGCGGATTCTGGTGGCGCTGTCCATCCGGCACGTCGGCCCCACCGCGGCGCGCGCCCTGGCCACCGCGTTCGGCAGCCTGGAGGCGATCATGGCCGCCGACCAGGAGCAGCTGGCCGGCGTCGAAGGGGTCGGTCCGACCATCGCCACAGCGCTGCGCGAATGGTTCGACGTGGACTGGCACCGCGCCATCGTCGACAAGTGGCGGGCCGCCGGGGTGCGGATGGCCGACGAACGCGACGCCGGCATCGAACCGACGCTGGCCGGCCTGACCATCGTGGTCACCGGGTCGCTGGCCGGCTTCTCCCGCGACGAGGCCAAAGAGGCCATCATTGTGCGCGGCGGCAAGGCCGCGGCGTCGGTGTCGAAGAAGACGTCGTTCGTGGTGGCCGGCGACGC
>CAYPTG010000068.1:4797-9705 GCA_964413455.1 uncultured Mycobacterium sp.
CGGGGCGGCGGCCAAGGTGGTGGCCATATCCCGCCACAGCTGCGGCACCCACGCCGCGGTGCCGTCCAACGCCGTAGCCGCGGCCAGCGGCAGCCACGGCGTCGACGCGGCCCGGGTCTCCGGTGCGCCGCTGCTGCCGGCGATCCGATTCGGCCCGTCGTCGGTGAGCTCCACCACCGAGCACCAGCCCACCCGCAGCACTCGCGGCGCCTCATCGACCAGCACCTGCAGCCGGTCCGGCTTGTCGGCCGCGGCGACGTGCTCGATGAGTTCCAGTTCGCGGTGCGCCTCCAGCAGGCCGGTGTGCGGCCGGATGGTTTCCACTCGCACCCCGACCAGGGCTTCGGCGGCGGTGATCAGCGCGTCCGGCATCGCGCTGGCCGGCAGGTCGACCACCAGATCGTCGACGGCATAGCCCGGCCCGCGTTCGACCACGTCCAGCGACAGGATGTCGGCTCCCACCGAGCCCAGTGCCACGGCCAGGGAGCCCAGGCTGCCCGGTCGGTCTTCCAGCTCAACCCGAAGCAGATACGAACGCACGCGCCCCACTGTTGCACAGCGCGCCCGGCCCGGCATGTCGGCGCCCACCCGATGGCGGGGTTCCTCCTCGGGCCGTGCCGGCCCGCATCGTCACCCCGCTGTGCTGATGGGCGGGGTTCCTCCTCGGGCCGTGCCGGCCCGCATCGTCACCCCGCTAGGCTTACCCCCCGTGTCCACGATCTCCCGCGACGAGGTGGCGCGGCTGGCCAAGCTGGCCCGCCTGGCGTTGACCGACGGCGAACTCGACAGCTTCGCCGGCCAACTCGACGCGATCCTCGGCTACGTCGGGCAGATCCAGGCCGTCGACGTCACCGACGTCACACCCACCGGAAACCCGCTGCGCGACGTCAACGTCACCAGGCCCGACGTGGTCGCGCCCAGCCTCACCCAGCAGCAGGCGCTCGCCCAGGCCCCCTCGGCCGACGAAGGCCGGTTCGTGGTCCCGCAGATCCTGGGGGAGAGTTCGTGAGCTCGCTCAGCTCAGAGCTCATCCGTCTCGACGCAGCGACCCTCGGGACGAAAATCGCTGCCGGAGAACTGAGTTCGACCGAGCTCACCCAAGCCTGCCTGGACCAGATCGCCGCCACCGACGAGCGCTACGGCGCCTTCCTGCATGTGGCTGCCGACCAGGCGCTGGCCGCCGCCGCCGAGGTCGACGCCGCGGTGGCCGCCGGTGACGACCTGCCTTCACCGCTGGCCGGTGTGCCGCTGGCGCTCAAGGACGTGTTCACCACCACCGACATGCCCACCACCTGCGGCTCGAAGATCCTGGAAGGCTGGGTCTCTCCGTACGACGCCACGGTGACCGCCCACATCCGGGCCGCCGGCATCCCGATCCTCGGCAAGACCAACATGGACGAGTTCGCCATGGGCAGCTCCACCGAAAACTCGGCCTACGGCCCCACCCGCAACCCGTGGGACGTGCAGCGCACCCCCGGCGGGTCCGGCGGTGGCAGTGCGGCCGCACTGGCGGCGTTCCAGGCCCCGCTGGCCATCGGCTCAGACACCGGCGGGTCCATCCGCCAGCCTGCCGCGCTGACCTCGACCGTCGGCGTCAAACCCACCTACGGGACGGTGAGCCGCTACGGCCTGGTGGCCTGCGCGTCCTCGCTGGATCAGGGCGGCCCGTGCGCCCGCACGGTACTGGACACCGCGCTGCTGCACGCGGTGATCGCCGGGCACGACCCGCACGATTCGACGTCGCTGAGCGTCCCGATCCCCGACGTGGTCGGCGCGGCCAACGCCGGCGCCACCGGCGATCTGACCGGGGTGCGAATCGGGGTGGTCAAGCAGCTGCGCAGCGGCGAGGGCTACCAGCCCGGGGTGCTGTCGTCGTTCAACGACGCTGTGGAACAGTTGGCCGCCCTGGGCGCCGACATCACCGAGGTGGACTGTCCGCACCTGGACTACTCGCTGTCGGCCTACTACTTGATTCTGCCGTCGGAGGTGTCCAGCAACCTGGCGCGCTTCGACGCCATGCGCTACGGACTGCGGGTCGGCGACGACGGAAGCCACAGCGCCGAGGAAGTGATGGCGCTGACCCGGGCCGCCGGTTTCGGCCCAGAAGTCAAGCGCCGCATCATGATCGGCACCTACGCGCTGTCGGCCGGATACTATGACGCCTACTACAACCAGGCGCAGAAGGTCCGCACGCTGATCGCCGACGACCTGGACCAGGCCTACCGCAGCGTCGACGTGCTGATCTCACCGGCCACCCCCACCACCGCGTTCCGGCTCGGCGAGAAGGTCGACGATCCGCTGGCGATGTACCTGTTCGACCTGTGCACGCTGCCGCTGAACCTGGCCGGGCACTGCGGCATGTCGGTGCCCTCGGGGCTGTCCGCCGACGACAACCTGCCGGTCGGCTTGCAGATCATGGCCCCGGCGCTGGCCGACGACCGGCTCTACCGGGTCGGTGCGGCCTATGAGGCGGCCCGCGGTCGGCTGCCCACCGCGCTGTGACTCCCGGGTTCGCGCACCGATAGGGAAGCCCCCCGCCGCGGCGCGCAAGCGGGTTAGATAGGGCTCATGCGAATCGGAGTTCTCACCGGCGGCGGTGACTGCCCTGGCCTCAACGCCGTCATCCGCGCGGTGGTGCGGACCTGTGACGCCCGCTACGGCTCCTCGGTGGTCGGGTTCCTCGACGGCTGGCGCGGACTGCTGGAGAACCGTCGTATCCAGCTCTACAACGACGACCGCAACGACCGGCTGCTGGCCAAGGGCGGAACCATGCTGGGCACCGCCCGCACCAACCCGGAGAAGCTGCGCGCCGGGATCGATGACATCAAACAAACGTTGGAGGACAACGGGATCGACGTGCTCATCCCGATCGGCGGCGAGGGCACGCTGACCGCGGCGCACTGGCTCACCGAAGAGGGGGTGCCGGTGGTCGGGGTGCCCAAGACCATCGACAACGACATCAGCTGCACCGACGTGACGTTCGGCCACGACACCGCGCTGATGATCGCCACCGAGGCCATCGACCGGATACACAGCACCGCCGAGTCGCATCAGCGGGTGATGCTGGTCGAGGTGATGGGCCGGCACGCCGGCTGGATCGCACTGAACTCAGGGCTGGCCTCCGGCGCGCATATGACTCTGATCCCCGAGCAGCCGTTCGACGTCGAGGAGGTGTGCCGGCTGGTCAAACAACGCTTCCAGCGCGGCAACTCGCACTTCATCTGCGTGGTGGCCGAGGGCGCCAAACCGGCCGAAGGGTCGATGGAGCTACGCCCCGGCGGGGTCGACGAGTTCGGCCACGAGCGGTTCACCGGGGTGGCCCAGCAGCTCGGCTGGGAAGTGGAGAAGCGAATCCGCAAGGAGGTCCGGGTCACCGTGCTCGGGCATATCCAGCGCGGTGGCACCCCGACGGCCTATGACCGGGTGCTGGCCACCCGGTTCGGCGTCAACGCCGCTGACGCCGCGCACGCCGGCGAGTACGGGGTGATGGTGTCGCTGCGGGGGGAGGACATCGGCCGGGTTCCGTTGGCCGAGGCCGTCGCCCACCTGAAACTGGTGCCGCAGAGTCGCTACGACGACGCCGCCGCGTTCTTCGGCTGAACCGTCCCGTCCAGTGAGACCTCCCGGGTCTCGCGCATCACCAGCAGCGCCACCAGGGTCAGCGCAGCAGCGGTGGCCAGGTACAGCCCCACCCAGCCGACGCCGTACCGGGTGGACAGCCAGGTCGCGATGAACGGCGCCACCGCCGCCCCCAGGATGCTGGCCGCGTTGTAGGCCACCCCGGAGCCGGTGTAGCGCACATTGGTCGGAAACAGTTCCGGCAGAACGGCACTCATCGGCCCGAACGACAGACCCATCAGCGTCATCCCGACGACCAGGAACACCAGCACCGATGTGCTCGATGCACGCTCGGGTGCCAGCAGCACCGCGAACAACCCGCCGTAGGCGGCGATTGCCGTCGTCACCACCAGCAGGATGGACCGCCGGCCGTACCGGTCGGCGAGCAGCCCGACCGCCGGTAGCATCGCCGCGAAGAACAGCACCGCGATCAGCTGCAACCGCAGGAAGTCGATGTAGTTGAAGCCCAGACCGGCACCGGCCGGCGGCCGCTTGCCGGTGCCGTAGCTCAGCGCCCAGGTGGTCACCACGTAGAACAGCGTGTAGGTGGCCAGCATGACGAACGTGCCGATGACCAGCGGCCCTCTGCTGTTCCGAAACACCTCAGCCAGCGGGGTTTTCACCCGTTCGCCGCGCTGCACTGCCCGGGCGAACACCGGGGTTTCGGCCAGCCGCAGCCGCACGTACAGGCCGATCACCACCATCACCGCGCTGAGCAGGAACGGCACCCGCCAGCCCCAGGTCAGAAACGCCCCGTCCAGATCGGGTGTGGCGTTGGAATGGCCCAGCCGGGAGATCAGCAGCAAGAAGATGCCGTTGGCCAGCAGGAAGCCCAGCGGTGCGCCGAGCTGCGGCCACATCGCCGCCCAGGCCCGCTTGCCGGGCCGGGCGGTCTCCACCGCCAACAGTGCGGCTCCGCTCCACTCACCGCCGAGCGCCAGGCCCTGACTGAACCGCATCAGGGCCAGCAGCGCCGGCGCCAGCAGGCCGGCCTGATGGTAGGTGGGCAGCAACCCGATCAGGAAGGTGGCGATGCCCATCATCAACAGCGAGCCCACCAGGGTGGCCTTGCGCCCAACCCGATCGCCGAAGTGCCCGAACAGGATTGAACCCAGCGGGCGGGCCACGAAGGCCAGCCCGAAGGTGGCCAGCGAGGCCAGCAGCGCGGTGGTCGGGTTGCCCTTGGGGAAGAACAGGAACGGAAACACCGACACCGCGGCGGTGGCGTAGACTTAGAAGTCTTATAACTCTATGTTGGTGCCCACAATCGAGGCCAGCACGATCCGGCTG
>CAYPTG010000069.1:0-9652 GCA_964413455.1 uncultured Mycobacterium sp.
ACCGCAATGGCGTTGTCTCCATGAGGAAGGGAGGAGTGGCCTGTGGACCCCTTGGCCTGATGACCCGCTCGGAGATGATCGCCCGGCTGGTGTTCGCGATGGGCGGCCGGGCCGCCGAGGAACTGGTGTTCCGCGAGCCGACCACCGGTGCTGTCTCCGACATCGAGCAAGCCACCAAGATCGCCCGCTCGATGGTCACCGAATACGGGATGAGCGCCAAACTGGGCGCGGTCCGCTACGGCACCGAGCACGGCGACCCGTTCCTGGGCCGCACCATGGGCACCCAGGCCGACTACAGCCACGAAGTCGCCCGCGATATCGACGACGAGGTCCGCAAGCTGATCGAGGCCGCGCATACCGAGGCGTGGGCCATCCTCACCGAGTACCGCGACGTGCTCGACGTGCTCGCCGGCGAGCTGCTGGAAAAGGAGACGCTGCACCGCGCCGAACTGGAGGAGATCTTCGGCAACGTGACCAAGCGCCCCCGGCTGACGGTGTTCGACGACTTCGGCGGCCGTATCCCGTCGGACAAACCGCCGATCAAAACGCCGGGCGAACTGGCCATCGAGCGCGGCGAGCCGTGGCCGCCGCCGATGCCCGAGCCGGCGTTCAAGAAGGCCATCGCCGAGGCCAGCGCCGCCGCGGCCGCGCAGCAGTCCACCGGTACCAACGGCAGCAACGGCGACGGGCAGCACGGCCAGGACGGTGCGGCCCCGGCCGACTACCCGGACTACGGGGCACCGGCGGGCTGGCGGGCTCCCGGCTGGCCGCCGCCCCCGCAGCAGGGCTACTGGTATCCGCAGCCCCCGGGCGCCCAATACCCGCACCAGCACGGTCCGCATCCCTACCCGGCGCCCTATCCCACCCACACCGCGCCGGCGCCGCAGGAGGGTTCCGGCGGCGAGGACGAGCGGACCGACCGCCCCCAGTGACACTCGACACGCCTTCGTTCGATCAGGACCGTGCCGAGGCGGCCGTCCGGGAGCTGCTGATCGCGGTCGGTGAGAACCCGGGCCGCCCCGGCCTGAAGGACACCCCGGCTCGGGTGGCCCGGGCGTACCAGGAGATCTTCGCCGGGCTCTACACCGAACCGGATGCCGTGCTGGACACCACCTTTGACGAACAGCACGACGAACTGGTTCTGGTCAAAGAGATCCCGATGTACTCCACCTGCGAGCACCACCTGGTGTCCTTTCACGGGGTTGCCCACGTCGGCTACATCCCCGGCATCGACGGCCGGGTGACCGGGCTGTCGAAGCTGGCCCGGCTGGTCGACCTGTACGCCAAGCGTCCGCAGGTGCAAGAGCGGCTGACCACCCAGATCGCCGACGCGCTGGATCGCAAGCTCCAACCCCGCGGTGTCATCGTCGTCATCGAGGCCGAGCACCTGTGCATGGCGATGCGCGGTGTCCGCAAACCCGGGGCGCGCACCACCACGTCGGCGGTGCGCGGATTGTTCAAGACCAGCAACGCATCTCGTGCCGAGGCACTGGATCTCATCCTTCGTAAGTGACCACGGGCGCACGGTGACGGCAGGTTCGGCGGGAGTGACGATTCTAGGGGTCGTCAACGTCACCGACGACTCCTTCTCCGACGGTGGCCGCTACCGCGACCCGGCCCGAGCCGTCGAGCACGCCCAGGCGCTGATCGCCGCCGGGGCCGACGTCATCGACGTCGGCGGCGAATCAACTCGGCCCGGCGCGCTGCGGGCTGACGCCGACATGGAGACCGCGCGGGTCGTGCCGGTGGTCAAAGAGCTTGCCGCCCAAGGGATCACCGTCAGCATCGACACCATGCACGCGATGGTCGCCCACGCCGCACTGGACAACGGCGCCAGCATCGTCAACGACGTCAGCGGCGGCCGGGCCGACCCGGACATGGTGCGGGTGCTCGCCGGCGCCGGGGTGCCCTGGATCCTCATGCACTGGCGGTCGGTGCAGGCCGCCCGGCCCCATGACGTCCCGACCTACCGCGACGTGGTGGCCGAGGTCCGCGAGGAACTGCTCGGCGCGGTGGATGTCGCGGTGCGGGCCGGGGTTGACCCGGCCAACCTGATCATCGATCCCGGCCTGGGATTCGCCAAGACGGCACAACACAATTGGCAGCTGCTGCACGGCCTGCCCAGCCTGATCGGCACCGGCATCCCGGTGCTGATCGGGGCGTCCCGCAAGCGATTTCTCGGCAGCCTGCTGGCCGCACCGGACGGCACACCGCGTCCGCCGGACGGCCGGGAGACCGCCACCGCGGTCATCTCGGCGCTGGCCGCGCTGAACGGGGCCTGGGGCGTGCGGGTCCATGACGTGGCCGCCAGCGTCGACGCACTCAAAGTTCTCGCCGCCTGGCGCGACCCGTCCGGGAGTAGCGATGGCTGATCGAATCGAACTGCGCGGCCTCACCGTCCGCGGTCACCACGGGGTGTTCGACCACGAGCGCCGTGACGGCCAGGACTTCGTCGTCGACATCACCGTCTGGATCGACTTGGCCGCCGCGGCCGCCAGCGATTGCCTGGAGGACACCTTTGACTACGGGGTGCTGGCCCAGCGTGCCGCCGCCATCCTGGCCGGTCCGCCGCGCAACCTGATCGAGACCGTCTCCGCCGAGATCGCCGAGGACGTGATGGCCGACGCCCGGGTGCACGCGGTCGAGGTGGTGGTACACAAACCCGCTGCCCCCATCCCGCTGACCTTCGCCGATGTGGCCGTGGTCGCCCGCCGCTCGCGTCGCGGCGGGCGGGGCCGGGTCGAGTCGACCGATGCCGCTGCCTTGGCAGCGGAGGAGGAGCGAGACAAATTGAAGACCGGCGGCGCGCCATGACCCGGGTCGTACTGTCGGTCGGCTCCAATCTCGGTGATCGGCTGGCCCGGTTGCAGGCCGCCGTCGACGGCCTGGGAGCTGCGGTGCGGGCGGTGTCCCCGGTCTATGAGACCGACGCCTGGGGCGGGGTCGAACAGGACGCATTCCTCAACGCGGTGCTGATCGCCGAAGATTCCGGGCTCGACGCGCACGACTGGTTACGCACGGCCCAGGCGCTGGAGTCGGACAATCAGCGGGTGCGCACACAGAAGTGGGGACCCCGCACCCTGGATGTCGATCTGGTCTCCCTCACCGGACCGGACGGCGCGGTGGCCTGCCGCACCGACGACCTGACCCTGCCGCACCCCTACGCCCACCAGCGGGCGTTCGTGTTGATCCCCTGGCTCGACGTGGACCCCGACGTCGAGCTGGCGGTGGGTGGGCGGCGCCGCCCGGTACGCGAGCTGCTGGCCGAGCTGGATCCGGCCGAGCGGGCCGGTGTGCGGCGCACGGCGCTCACCTTGACCACACCGGACCAGCGCTGATGGGGCCGACCCGCGGGCGCGATCTGGCCGTGGCAGCGGCGATCACCGCGATCGCCGGCTACCTGGCCGTTCACCTGCTGTACCGCTACTTCCCGCCGATCACCGCCTGGACCGGGTTGTCGTTGCTGGCAGTTGCCGGCGCCGAAGCCGGGTGGGGCGCGACGGTTCGGGCCCGTATCCGTGACGGCCGGGTCGGCGTCGGCCCCGGGCGGCTGCATCCGCTGGCGGTGGCCCGCAGCGTGGCGGTCGCCAAAGCGTCGGCCTGGGTGGGTGCGGTGATGTTCGGCTGGTGGCTCGCGGTGCTGGCCTACCTGGCACCCCGGCGTGCCGAATTGCGGGTGGCTGCGGCCGACACACCGGGGGTGCTGGTGGCGGCGGTCAGCGCATTGGCTTTGGTGATCGCCGCGTTGTGGCTGCAGCACTGCTGCAAGTCCCCGGGGGAGACCGACATCGACGATGCGCTGGTCGAGTAGGCCGCAGCTGCCACGGTTTTCGGTGTCGGCGACCCCGAATCGCCGCAGCTCGGCGTCGCGGACAACCACTTTCGAGGCGGTACAGTGCAGGCCATGACGGATCAGTCCCGCGCCGCGCGTACTCGGCGCGGCGGCCGCAGCCGCGGCTGGCTGCTGCTGACGTCGTTGCTGGTCCTGGCGATTGCGGCGAGCTCCACTCTGGTGTTCACCAACCGGGTGGAGTTGCTGCGGCTGGCGGTGATCCTGTCGCTGTGGGCCGCGGTGGTGGCCGCGTTCGTGACGGTGGTGTACCGCCGGCAGAGCGAGGTTGACCAGGCCAGGGCCCGGGACATGAAGTTCGTCTACGACCTGCAGCTGGATCGGGAGATCGCCGCCCGACGCGAATACGAGCTCGCCGTCGAATCGCAGCTGCGACGCACCTTGTCCCGGGAGATCCGGGCCGAGGCCGCCGACGAGATGGCCGCGTTGCGGTCCGAGCTCGTTTCCCTGCGCACTCAGCTGGAAGTGATGCTCGGTACCGACCTCGGGCAGCGCCCGGCCTTGGAGAGCGACCGGATGGCCGTGCCGATGCCGGCCGCCCCGGGACGTGTCGAGAGCAGCCGGGTGACCGTCGTCGCTGAACAGGTGCTGGCCCGGGAAACCGTGGTCCGGGAGACCGCGATCGCCACCGAGAGCCCGATCATCGATGTGCCGGAGGCGCCGCTGGTCGAACCCGTGCCGGTCGCCGCCGTCGTGCCGCCGGTGCCTCCGCCGCCGCGTCCGCCCGTCGAACCGTTCCCCCCGGGATACCGGGGCAGCCATCGGCGTCGCACCGAGACGCCTGCCTCGCCGCCGGCCGCCGAACCGGTCATCGTCACCCCGGCCCCGCCGCAGGTACCGCCCCGGCCGCCGGCCGCCCCCCGGCCGGAAGCACCGCCCTGGCGGCCTCCCGAGGTGCGCGTCGGCCGGCACTCCAGCTCCGACAACGGTCAGCCCGTCGCGCGGCCGGAACCGGTCGTCGCGTCGGAACCGCCACGCGGGCGGCATTGGGTCCCCGCCGATCCTCAGTCGGCAACCGCCGGCCGGCACCGCGGTCCGGACGAGCAGCCTGCCGAACCGCCGGTTGCCGAGGAGCCTCAGGGCCAGCATGCCGGCGGTCAACCGCTCTCCGATCTGATGGCCCGTCTGCAGGTCAACCGCAGCTCGGGTGGCGGTGGCCGGCGGCGCCGCGAGGACTGACCGTCTGCAGATGGGAACCCCCAACGGCCTGCGTCCCGCGCGGCTCAAGGTCGGCGTCATCTCGGCCGGCCGGGTGGGCACCGCGCTGGGTATGGCTCTGGAACGCGCCGAGCATGTGGTGGTCGCCTGTAGCGCTATCTCGGCCGGATCGCTGCGGCTGGCGCAGCGTCGGCTGCCGGACACCCCGGTGCTGCCGGTACCGGATGTCGCCGATGCCGCCGAGCTGCTGCTGCTGACCGTCCCGGACTCCGAACTGCCCGGCCTGATCGGCGGCCTGGCCGCCACCGGTGCGGTGCGCCGCGGCACGATCGTGGCGCATACCTCCGGGGCCAACGGCGTCGAGATACTGCAACCGCTGGCCGAGCAGGGCGTCGTGCCGCTGGCGATCCACCCGGCGATGACCTTCACCGGCGCCGACGAGGACGTCGAACGGCTGGCGGATACCTGCTTCGGGATCACCGCGGCGGACGAGATCGGCTACGCGATCGCCCAATCACTGGTGCTGGAGATCGGTGGCGAGCCGTTCCGGGTCCGCGAGGACGCCCGCACGCTCTACCACGCAGCGCTGGCCCACGGCAGCAACCACCTGGTCACCCTGACCGCCGACGCACTCACCGCGCTGCGGGCGGCACTGACCGGCCAAGAGCTGATGGGTCAGGAACTGGTCGATGACGCTCCCGGCGGTCTGGCCGAACGCATCCTCGGTCCGCTGGCCCGCGCCGCGCTGGAGAACACGCTGCACCGCGGTCAGGCCGCGCTCACCGGTCCGGTGGCCCGCGGCGACGCTGCCGCCGTCACGGCGCACCTGTCGGCACTGAACGACGTGAATCCGGCACTGGCGCAGGCATATTGCGCCGACGCGCTGCGTACCGCGCAGCGTGCCCACGCCCCCGAGGAGGTGTTTGACGTGTTGGCCGACTGGTCCGGGTCGGCGGGGTCGGGCCGGTGAACGACAAGGCCCCCCAGTTCAGCGCCGGGCAGCTGAACGTCTACCCGACCCCGCATGCGGTGGCCGAAGTCAGCCGCGCGCTGCGGCACACCGGGCGCCGGGTGCTGCTGGTGCCCACCATGGGGGCGCTGCACGCCGGGCACCTGGCGCTGGTCCGCGCCGCCAAACGGGTTCCCGGCGCGGTCGTGGTGGTGTCGATCTTCGTCAACCCGCTGCAGTTCGGTGCGGGCGAGGATCTCGACGCCTACCCCCGCACCCTGGATGCCGACCTGGACCTGCTGCGCACCGAAGGGGTGGAGGTCGTCTTCGCCCCGACCCCGTCGGCGATGTACCCGGACGGCCCGCGCACCACCGTGCACCCCGGCCCGGTCGGTTCTGAACTCGAAGGAGCCTCCCGCCCAACTCATTTCGCCGGAATGCTCACCGTCGTCATGAAGCTGCTGCAGATCGTCCGCCCGGACCGGGCGTACTTCGGTGAGAAGGACTACCAACAGCTGGTGCTGGTGCGCCAGATGGTCGACGATCTCGACGTCGGGGTGCGCATCGTCGGGGTGCCGATCGTTCGGGAGGCAGACGGCCTGGCGATGTCGTCACGCAACCGCTATCTGAACCCCGAAGAACGAGAACAGGCCGGTGCGCTGTCCGCCGCGCTACTGGCCGGGATGTACGCCGCCGGCGGCGGCCCGGCCGCGGTGCTGGACGCCGCCCGGGCGGTGCTCGATGAGGTGCCCGCGATCAAGACCGACTATCTGGAACTGCGTGGTCCTTGGCTAGAACCCGTACCCGAGCACGGCCCGGCCCGGTTATTGGTCGCCGCCCGCTTGGGCGCTACCCGGCTGCTGGACAACATCGCGATCGATCTCCCGGACACCGCGCCGGCTACCTGGCGGAACTGATAGCCGTGCTGCTCGCCATCGACGTCCGCAACACGCACACCGTGGTCGGCCTGATCTCCGGATCGGGCGAGCACGCCAAAGTCCTGCACCACTGGCGCATCCGCACCGAACCCGAAGTCACCGCCGACGAACTCGCGCTGACCATCGAAGGTCTCATCGGCGAGGACTCCGAACGGCTGACCGGTGTGACCGGGTTGTCCACCGTCCCTTCGGTGCTGCACGAGATCCGGGTGATGGTCGACCAGTACTGGTCGGCGATCCCGCACGTGTTGATCGAACCCGGTGTTCGAACCGGCATTCCGCTGTTGGTGGACAACCCCAAAGAAATCGGTGCGGACCGCATCGTAAACGCTCTGGCCGCCTACGCCAGGTTCTCCTCGGCGGCCATCGTGGTGGATTTCGGTTCGTCCATCTGCGTGGACGTGGTCTCGGCCAAGGGGGAGTTCCTCGGCGGCGCCATCGCTCCCGGCGTGCAGCTGTCCTCGGACGCCGCGGCGGCCCGCTCGGCGGGCCTGCGCCGTGTCGAGCTGACCACACCGCGCTCGGTGATCGGCAAGAACACCGTCGAATGTATGCAGGCCGGCGCGGTGTTCGGATTCGCCGGCCTGGTGGACGGTCTGGTCACCCGCATCCGGGCCGAGGTCGACGGATTCGACGGTGGTGACGTCGCGGTGGTGGCCACCGGCCACACCGCCCCGCTGATGCTGCCCGAACTGCGCACCGTCGGCCACTACGACAAACACCTGACCCTGGACGGGCTTCGGATGGTCTACGAACGCAACCAGGACGGCCGGCATCGTCACGGCCGTTAGGCTGGCACGCCGTGAGCGACGCTGACGCACCGGTATCCGGCCGGACCCAAGACGAGGCTGACGAGGTTCCCGAGCAGTTCCGGATTCGGCAGGCCAAACGGCAGCGTCTGCTCGACGACGGCCATCAGCCCTACCCGGTGGCGGTGCCGCGCACTCACTCACTGGCCCAGATCCGCGCTGGCTACCCCGACCTGCCCGCCGACACCGCCACCGGAGACCTGGTGGGGGTTGCCGGTCGGGTGGTGTTCGCCCGCAATTCCGGCAAGCTCTGCTTCGCCACCCTGCAGGAGGGCGACGGCACCCAGTTACAGGCCATGATCAGCCTGGCCGGGGTCGGGGAGCAGGCGCTGGAGTCCTGGAAGTCCGACGTCGACCTCGGCGACATCGTCTTCGTGCACGGCGAGGTGATCAGCTCCCGGCGCGGCGAGCTGTCGGTGCTCGCCGATTCCTGGCAGATGGCCGCCAAGGCGTTGCGGCCGCTGCCGGTGGCGCACAAGGAGATGAACGAGGAGTCCCGCGTCCGGCAGCGCTATGTCGACCTGATCGTGCGCCCACAGGCCCGGGAGGTGGCCCGTCAGCGCATCGCGGTGGTGCGCGCGGTGCGAAATGCCTTGGAGCGCCGTGGATTTCTGGAAGTCGAAACCCCGATGTTGCAGACGCTGGCCGGCGGGGCTGCGGCCCGCCCGTTCGTTACCCACTCCAACGCGCTGGACGCCGACCTGTTCCTGCGGATCGCACCGGAGCTGTTTCTCAAGCGGTGCGTGGTAGGCGGTTTGGAGAAGGTCTTCGAATTGAATCGAAACTTCCGCAATGAAGGCGCGGACTCCACGCACTCGCCGGAATTCGCCATGCTGGAGACCTATCAGGCCTGGGGTACCTACGACGACTCGGCGCTGATGATCCGCGAACTCATCCAGGAAGTCGCCGACGAAGCGCTCGGAAACCGGGTGGTGTCGTTGCCCGACGGCAGTGTCTATGACCTCGACGGCGAATGGCCGTCGATCCAAATGTATCCGTCATTGTCCGAAGCCCTGGGCGAGGAGATCACCCCGGAAACATCGGCCGAATATCTGTTCGCAATCGCCGATCGCCTGGGTGTGGAAATTGCCCGGGACCGCGGCTACGGACACGGGAAACTGGTTGAGGAACTGTGGGAACACACCGTCGGTGACACATTGTGGGCACCGGCATTCGTCAAGGATTTTCCGGTTGAAACCACGCCATTGACCCGTGCGCACCGCAGCATTCCCGGCGTCACCGAGAAATGGGACCTCTACGTTCGCGGCTTCGAACTGGCCACCGGCTACTCCGAACTCGTGGACCCCGTTATCCAACGGGACCGGTTCGAAGCACAGGCGCGGGCGGCGGCCGCCGGAGACGACGAGGCGATGGCACTCGACGAGGATTTCCTGGCCGCCATGGAGTATGCGATGCCCCCCACCACCGGAACCGGAATGGGTATTGACCGCTTACTGATGGCGCTCACCGGTTTGTCAATTCGGGAGACGGTGTTGTTCCCGATTGTTCGCCGGCACGCTAACTGAGGCACGGTAACTGATCGGTGACATTTATCGGGTCATTGTTGTAATTCGCTGTTCGGTTATGGCACATTATCCGGAGGCATCGCACTTCGCTGATTCCCGTGCATAGAAGGACGTAAGGAAGTCATGGCCAAAAAAGTGACCGTCACCCTCGTCGACGATTTCGACGGTGAGGGTCCCGCCGATGAAACGGTGGAATTCGCCATCGACGGTGTGAGCTATGAAATCGACCTCTCGGCGCGGAACGCGAAGAAACTCCGCGAGGAGTTCAAGCAATGGATCGACGCTGGCCGGCGGGTCGGTGGACGCCGCCGCGGGCGCGGCGGCCCGGGCGGCGGTGGCCGCGGGCGCGCTTCGATCGACCGCGAACAGAGTGCCGCCATCCGCGAGTGGGCCCGCCGCAACGGCCACAAGGTATCCACCCG
>CAYPTG010000070.1:0-9636 GCA_964413455.1 uncultured Mycobacterium sp.
GACGGCAGCGACTGGGTGCTCAACGGCACCAAGATGTGGATCACCAACGGCAACCTGGCCGACGTCGCCACCGTGTGGGCACACACCGACGACGGCATCCGGGGTTTCCTGGTGCCCACCGACACCCCCGGCTTTTCCGCCAACGTCATCCACAAGAAGCTGTCGCTGCGCGCGTCGGTGACCTCGGAACTGGTGCTCGACAACGTCCGGCTGCCGGCCTCCGCGCAGCTGCCGGGTGCGGCTGGCCTGGGCGCCCCGCTGTCCTGCCTCAACGAGGCCCGGTTCGGGATCGTCTTCGGCGCGATGGGCGCGGCCCGCGACAGCCTGGAGACCACGCTGGCCTACGCGGCCAGCCGGGAGGTCTTCGACCGGCCGCTGTCCAGCTTCCAGCTCAGCCAGGAAAAGCTCGCCAACATGGCCCTGGAGCTGGGCAAGGGAGTGCTGCTGGCGATCCACCTGGGCCGCATCAAGGACGCCGACGGGGTGCGCCCCGAGCAGGTCAGCCTGGGCAAGCTGAACAACGTCCGGGAGGCGCTGGCGATCGCCCGAGAATGCCGCACCCTGCTGGGCGCCAGTGGCATCACCCTGGAGTACTCACCGCTGCGGCACGCCAACAACCTGGAGTCGGTGCTCACCTATGAGGGCACCTCGGAGATGCACCTGCTGACGATCGGGCGGGCACTGACCGGGCAGGCCGCCTTCCGCTGAGGTCAGCCGCGTCAGCCCTTGTGGATGGCCGCCTCGACCTCGTCGGCCGGGATCTCCTTGGTGCAGAAGAACCAGTCCTCGCAGTGCAGGCCCTCGGCCTGACCGGACATCCGCTCGGCGGCGGTCCCGCAGGACCCGGCCGGCGGCACGATCACCGGGTCGCCCGGGCGCCAGTCCGCGGGGGTGGCGACCTCGAAGTGGTCGGCGGTCTGCAGCGCCTTGATCACCCGCAGCAGCTCGTCGAAGTTGCGGCCCAGGCTCAGCGGGTAGTAGATGATCGCCCGGATGACGCCCTTGGGGTCGACGACGAACACCGCCCGCACCGCCTTGGTGGAGTCCTCCCCCGGCATGATCATCCCGTAGCGCTGGGCGACCTCCATGGTGATGTCGTCGACCAGCGGGAAGGTGACGTCGACATGTTTCATGTCGCGGTAGGTGATCTTCTCCCGGATGGTGCGCAGCCAGGCGATGTGGCTGTACAGGCCGTCGACCGACAGGCCCACCAGCTCGGTGTTGTACTCGGCGAACTGGGCGCGCATCGAGGCGAAGGTGATGAACTCGCTGGTGCACACCGGGGTGAAGTCGGCGGGGTGGGAAAAGAAGATGACCCACTTGCCGGCGAAGTCGCCGGGGAAATTGATGGCGCCCTGGGTGGTGTTGGCGGTGAAGGTCGGGGCGGGATCCCCGATGCGCGGCATGCTGATGACGGGCGCGGACTCTGACGCGGTCATGACTGGTCCTCCTGAATCGTGTCCTCAAGGAGGATCGTAGGCGTCTGCGCACACCGGCCACGAGGCGGCCGATCCGCTGCGCCGGTACCCACACCGCCCAACATCGGGTAACGGCGACTACTGTCGCCCGGGTGAACCCGCACCGCACCCGGCGTGAGTTCCTCGGGATCACCGGCGCGGCCGCACTGGCGCTGACCGCCGCGTGTGCGCGCGGCGGTTCCGGCGACGCGGCCACCGGTTCGGGGACCGTCACCGTCAAGCATGTGTTCGGGGAGACGACCCTGCCCGGCCCGCCGACGCGGGTGGTCAGCGCGGGCCTCACCGAGCAGGACGATCTGCTGGCCGTCGGCGTGGTCCCGATCGCGGTGACGAAATGGTTCGACGGCCAGCCGTCCGGGGTGTGGCCGTGGGCGCAGGCCCCACTGGGCGGCGTCAAGCCGGCAGTGCTCAACCTGGACAACGGGATTCAGGTCGATGCAATCGCCTCGCTCAAGCCCGACCTGATCGTTGCGGTCAACGCGGGCCTGGACGCCGACACCTATAAGAAGCTCTCCGAGATCGCCCCGACCATCGCGCAGAGCGGCGACCAGGCGTTCTTCGAGCCGTGGAAGCAACAGGCGGCCACGGTGGCTGCCGCGGTCTTCAAGACCGACGAGATGACCCGGTCGGTCGCCGCGGTCGATGAGAAATTCTCCGCTGTCGCCCAAGCGAATCCGACCTTCCGGGACCGCACCGCGCTGCTGCTGGACGGGCGTCTCGCCGGCGAGGCCGTCACCGCCACCGTGGACGGTTGGCGTACCGACTTCCTCACCGCGATGGGGTTCCAGGTCCCGCCGAGCGCTAAGAACCTGCCGGCGACCGGTCAGCACGTCACCATCCCGCGGGCGGATCTGGCCCACGTCACCGACGGCGCCGACGTGCTGATCTGGTGCACGACCAGCGACGACGAAAAAGCCGCCCTGCTGGCCGATCCCACCGTCGCGAAACTGCGGGCAACAACGTTGGGCAACAACGTGTTCACCACCGCCGATCTGGCCGCCGCGATCGCGTTTGCCTCACCGCTGTCCTACCCGCTGGTCGCCGATCAGCTCCCACCGCTGCTGGCGAGCGCGCTGTGACCGGCGCCGTCGACACTCCTGAGTCGGACGCCCCGGCCTTCGCTCGGGTCGGCAGCGTCTACTACCCGATCCTGGTCGCCGTCTTCACCGCGCTGGTGATCATCTCCAACCTCACCGCGACCAAGGGGGTGGCCTTCGGGCCGATCATCACCGACGGCGGCTTCTTCGTGTTTCCGCTGACCTATGTCATCGGCGACGTGCTGGCCGAGGTCTACGGGTTCCGGGCGACGCGGCGGGCAATCCTGCTGGGGTTCCTGATGAACGGCCTTGCGGCGCTGGCGTTCTGGGTGACGGTGTACCTGCCGCCCGCCGATTTCTACCCCAACCAGGAGCACTTCGCCAACGTGGTGGGCGCCTACACCCAGCTGATCGTCGCGGGCCTGGCCGGCTTCCTGGTGGGGCAGACGATCAACGCCTGGACGGTGGTGAAGATCAAGGAGCGCACCAAGGAGAAACACCTGTGGGCGCGGCTGGTCGGTTCGACATTCGCCGGGCAGCTCGGCGACACCCTGGTGTTTTGCAGCATTGCGGCCCACGCCATCGGCATCAAGACCGTCGGTGACCTGGCCACCTACACCGCGCTGGGCTGGCTCTACAAGACGGCGGTCGAGGTGGTCATGCTGCCGATTACCTACCGGGTGATCGGCTACGTCAAACGCCACGAACCGACCTATCAGGCTGCGTGACGACGCCGATCCTGGACTACGGCGACCGGGCACTGCTGATCGAATGCGGTTGCACCGGTGAGGTTCTCGCGCTGGCGACGACGTTGCGCCAAGCGCACCTGCCGGGCGTGATCGACATCGTCGCCGGCGCGCGCACGGTACTGATAACCATGTCCGAGCCAGGCCATCGGGCGCCGATCCGCGCCCTTCTGGGCGGCATTCATCTGCCACCGCCCACCGAAACGCCGCCAGTCGCCGAGGTCGATGCAGTGATCGACGTGACTTACGACGGTGCGGACCTGGCCGCGGTGGCCGAGCACCTCGGGATGCACGTCGACACCGTTATCCAGGCACATACCGGCACGCCGTGGCAGGTCGGCTTCGGCGGATTCGTACCGGGTTTCGCCTACCTGGTGGGCGGGGATCCCCGGTTGATCGTCCCGCGGCGAGCCGAACCGCGTACCCGGGTGCCGGCCGGCTCCGTGGCATTGGCCGATGAGTTCAGCGGCATCTATCCGCGTGAATCACCCGGTGGGTGGCAACTGATCGGGCGCACCGACGCGGTGCTGTGGGATATCGAGCGCCCGCAGCCGGCGCTGCTGCTCCCCGGTATGTGGGTGCGGTTCCGGGACGCGGGGTCCAGGTGAGCAGCCTGGAGGTGCTGCGCACCGGACCGCTGGCCCTGGTGCAGGATCTCGGGCGGCCCGGACTGGCACACCTCGGGGTGAGCCGTTCCGGTGCCGCCGACCGTCGTGCGCACACACTGGCCAACCGCCTGGTGGCCAACCCGGACGACTGCGCGACGCTGGAGATCACCCTCGGCGGGTTCACCGCACTGGTTCGCGGCGGCCCGGTCGACATCGCCGTCACCGGTGCCGACTGCAACCCGAGCCTCGACGGAATTCCCTTCGGCATCAACAGTGTTCGCCATTGTGAGCCTGGGCAGGTCATCTCGCTGGAGCTACCGGAGTCGGGACTGCGCAGCTATATCGGTGTCCGGGGCGGTGTCGACGTCACACCGGTCCTGGGCTCGCGCAGCTACGACACCCTGTCGCAGATCGGTCCGGCACCGCTGCGCCGTGGCGACGCCGTCCCAGTCGGGCCTGGTTTCCAGCGGTATCCCGAACTGGACCAGGCGCCGGTCGCGCCGATCACCGCGGGTCGAGCCGATCTGCGGGTGGTTCCCGGCCCGCGCGCCGACTGGTTCGCCGAACCCGAGGCCCTGCTGCGCACCGATTGGGTGGTCTCGGATCGCAGCGACCGGGTCGGCACCCGGCTGACTGGACCGCCGTTGGCACATCGATCGGCGCAGCGTCAGCTGCCGAGTGAGGGCACCACCCGCGGCGCCATTCAGGTCCCTCCCAACGGCCAGCCGGTGATCCTCGGCCCGGACCATCCGGTGACCGGCGGCTATCCGGTGATCGGGGTGATCGTCGACGCCGACACCGACCTGCTCGCCCAGTTGCGGGCCGGCCAGCTCGTCCGGATGCACTGGCAGCGGCCCGGTAACCACCCACGGCCCCGGCCGGGCTGGTAGAGCTGACATCGTGGCCTCATCCGTTCACACCGCCCGGCTGGTGCACACCAGCGACCTGGACGGTGAAACCCTGCACCACGCCCGTCAGCTGCTCGACTCGGCCTTTGACGGCACATTCAGCGACGCCGACTGGGACCACACCCTGGGCGGGATGCACGCGATCGTCACGCATCGCGGCGAGCTGATCGCGCACGCCACGGTGATCCAGCGCCGGCTGCTCTACCACGGCGCCGCATTGCGCTGCGGCTATGTCGAAGGCGTTGCGGTGCACGAGGATTGGCGACGCCAGGGCTTGGGTAACGCGGTGATGGACTCGGTCGAGCAGGTGATCCGCGGCGGCTATCAACTCGGGGCGCTGAGCGCGTCGGGGGCCGGCGCCCTGCTGTATGAGTCCCGCGGCTGGCTGCGCTGGCGCGGCCCCACGTCGGCACTGGGCCCGACCGGGCCGATCCGCACACCCGACGACGACGGCGGAGTCTTCGTACTACCGGTCGACACCGACCTGGACGTGGAAGCCGCCCTGATCTGCGACTGGCGCGACGGGGACGTCTGGTAGTTCACCGGGAGATGGAAGACTCGGGCGCATGACCGTGCGGGAGGTACTGCGCGCTTCGCTGCGCCTCCTGGAGCGGCGCGATCGACGACTGCTGGCTCTGGCGATCGCCATCCAGATGACGACCGCACTGCTGGACCTACTCGGTGTGGTGTTGATCGGTGCCGTCGGCGCGCTCTCGGTGACCTCCCTGCAAGGCCAGGCGCCACCGCGCCGGGTGGCCACCGTGCTCTCGGCGCTGCGTTTGGACTCGCTATCTCAGGCAGCGCTCATCGCGGCGCTCGGCGGCGCCGCCGCCCTGGTGCTGCTGGCCAAGAGCGTGATCAGCCCATTGCTGATGTCCAGGGTTCTTCGTTTCCTGACCCGGCGGGAAGTGGCCGTGTCCGCCCGGATGACCCGAGAGCTGCTGTCTCGCCCGCTGACTTTCGTGCAGCGGCGGTCCACCCAGGAGACGGCTGCGGCGCTGATCCAAGGCACCACTTCCGCCACGACCGTCGCGCTTGGCCAGATGACAGTGGCCGCCGCCGAAACCGCACTGCTTGTGGTGCTCTCGGTGGCCCTACTCGTGGTGAATCCCCTGCTGGCACTGGGGGTAATCGCCTTCTTCGGGCTCGTTGGTATCGGGCTGCAACGTGTTCTCGGTCGGCGCACCGCGCAGCGCGGCACCGAACGCGTACGCGCCGACATCGCCAGCTTGCGTACCTTGCAGGAGGTCCTAGGCGCCTACCGGGAAGTGACGGTGGCCGATCGCCGCTCTTTCTACGTTGACCGCGTTGAGGATCTGCGGGCAGAGTCCACCCGGGCATCGGCGGATCAGCAGTTCGTCAACATCCTGCCGAAATATGTTTCCGAGGCCGCGCTGGTGCTAGGCGCCTTCGCACTGGCCGCGGTGCTCTTCGGTACCCAGCCGATCGGCGTCGCCGCGGGCAGTTTCGCGCTCTTCCTAGCGGGCGCCACCCGGGTGATGCCGTCACTGCTGCGGCTGCAGACCGCGACGTTGACCATCCGGGCGGTGGCCGGGTCGGCGGCCCGCACCTACGCCCTCGCTGAGGATCTCGAAAAGGGTGGTCGCCTCGGAACATCCGGCCGGAACACCGCACAGCCCACCCCGGTCCTGGATGAGCGCTCCGATTTCCGGCCGGTTATCGACATGCGCAACGTGCGCTTCACCTACCCCGGCGCGGACGGCCCGGCTCTGCAGGACATCTGCCTCGCCGTCCGAGCGGGGCGTTCGGTGGCACTCGTCGGCCGTAGCGGCGCTGGCAAGTCCACCCTCGCTGACGTGATCCTCGGGGTGCTTGAGCCCGAGGAGGGCACCGTGACGGTCAGCGGTGTACCCCCCGGAGGAGCGGTCAAGCGGTGGCCCGGCCGCATCGGATATGTGCCTCAGGACGTCATGCTCGCCGACGAATCGGTGCGCAACAACGTAGCGCTGGGGCTTCCGCGTGATCTCATCGATGACGACCTGGTCTGGGAAGCGTTGCGTCGGGCGCACCTCGCGGACTACATCGGTACTCAACCCGAAGGCCTGGACACCCCCATCGGCGAACGGGGTCTGCGGCTCAGCGGCGGGCAACGGCAGCGCCTCGGGATCGCCCGGGCACTCTTCACCCGTCCGCGGCTGCTGGTCCTGGACGAGGCGACCAGTTCATTGGACGCCGAGACCGAGCAGGCCATCACCCAGATGCTCGACGACCTCGCCGAAGACGTGACGACGGTCATCGTCGCCCATCGGCTCTCAACCGTCCGCCATGTGGATCGTGTGGTGTACCTCGAGGATTCCCGCATCAAAGCGATCGGCACCTTCGACGATGTGTGCGCCGAAGTGCCCGCGTTGCAGCGACAAGCTGAGCTCATGGGCTTGGCCTCCGCCGGATAACGGCTAGCATGGGAAAGAGATCTACGCCACACCATCTATGAGGGAGCCCCCGGGTGTCCAAAGCCACCGAACTCGCCGAGTTGCAGCAGCTCATCGGCAATCTGCGACGGTGCGTGACCACGCTGCAGCACCGCTACGGCGACAACTCCGCCATGCGGCGGGTGATCATCGACACCGAGCGCATCGTCGGTGATCTGGAGATTCTGGAGATGGACGCCGGCGAGTTGGAGCACGTCTCGTATTCACCGGCCGGCCCCACCCAGAAGATCGCGGTCCCTGACACCCCGTACGACCGGGAGTTCTGGCGCGACGTCGACGACGAAGGAGTGGGCGGACACTTCCGGCGCTGACAACCCGCGCCGACAAGCCTAAATACCCTGGTTAGCCCACCCTTAGTGGGCCGAATCACACACTGCCCCAGTTTTATTCCGGGCCACGCAAATGGGTAGTGTCTCGATGCAGTTGACTCAAAGGGGATCACTGCAGATGAGCGCACCCACAGCCATTCGGCGTGCTACCGGCGTCTTCTCTCCCGGCCGGGCCGAGATCCCGCAGAAGACTCTGCGCACCGACAACTGGCTCAAGTCGCCCATCCTCACCGATCTCGGGTTCGCGGCGTTCGTCATCTACGCCACCTTCCGGGCGTTCCAGCACAAGCACTTCTTCGTCGAGAAGTACCACTACCTGACGCCGTTCTACTCCCCGTGCATCAGCAAAGGCTGCGGCAAGGCCAGCGACTTCTGGCCGCAGATCCTGCCCGACGTCTGGTGGCTGCCCTATGCCGCGCTCTCGCTGCCGTTCCTGCTGCTCTTCCGGCTGACCTGCTACTACTACCGCGGCGCCTACTACCGCTCGGTGTGGCAGTCCCCGACCGCCTGCGCGGTCGCCGAACCGCATGCCACCTACACCGGCGAGACCCGCTTCCCGCTGATCATGCAGAACCTGCACCGCTACTTCTTCTACATCGCCGCCATCATCTCGGTGATCAACACCATCGACGCGTTCAAGGCCTTCCACTCCCCGTCCGGCTTCGGCTTCGGTCTGGGCAACGTGATCCTGCTGGTCAACGTCATCCTGCTGTGGACCTACACGGTGTCGTGTCACTCCTGCCGACACGTGATGGGCGGGCGGCTGAACCACTTCTCCAAACACCCGGTGCGGTACTGGATGTGGACCCAGATCAGCAAGCTCAACGTGCGTCACAAGCAGTTCGCCTGGATCACCCTGGGCACCCTGATGCTGACCGACTTCTACATCATGCTGGTCGCCAGCGGCACCATCTCCGACCTGAGATTCATTGGCTGACAAGCCTTATCACCGAATAGTTCTAGTGAGGAACGCGAATACATGACTTCCGCTGAGCAAGTCGAGCGGCACAGCTTCGACGTGGTCGTGATCGGCGCCGGCGGCTCCGGGCTGCGGGCCGTCATCGAGGCCCGACAGCGCGGCCTGAAGGTGGCCGTGGTGACCAAGTCGCTGTTCGGCAAAGCCCACACGGTGATGGCCGAGGGCGGTTGCGCGGCGGCGATGGGCAACGTCAACACCAAGGACAGCTGGCAGGTGCACTTCGCCGACACCATGCGCGGCGGGAAGTTCCTCAACAACTGGCGGATGGCCGAGCTGCACGCGCAGGAGTCCGCCGACCGGGTGTGGGAGCTGGAGACCTACGGCGCCCTGTTCGACCGCACCAAGGACGGCCGAATCAGCCAGCGTAACTTCGGCGGTCATACCTACCCGCGGCTGGCGCACGTCGGTGACCGCACCGGCCTGGAGATCATTCGCACCCTGCAGCAGAAGATCGTCTCGCTGCAGCAGGAGGACAAGGCCGAGTTCGGCGACTACGAGGCCCGGATCAAGATCTTCCACGAGTGCGCCATCACCGAGCTGATCCTGGACGAGTCCTCCGGAGAAAAGCGGGTAGCCGGTGCGTTCGGCTACTGGCGGGAGACCGGCAACTTCATCCTGTTCGAGGCCCCTGCCGTGGTGCTGGCCACCGGCGGTATCGGTAAGTCGTTCAAGGTGTCGTCGAACTCCTGGGAGTACACCGGCGACGGTCACGCCCTGGCGATGCGGGCCGGTGCGGGCTTGATCAACATGGAGTTCATCCAGTTCCATCCGACCGGGATGGTCTGGCCGCTGTCGGTGAAGGGCATCCTGGTCACCGAGGGGGTGCGCGGTGACGGCGGGGTGCTGAAGAACTCCGACGGTAAGCGCTTCATGTTCGACTACATCCCTTCGGTGTTCAAAGGCCAGTACGCCGAGACCGAAGAAGAAGCCGACCAGTGGCTCAAGGACAACGACTCGGCCCGCCGCACCCCTGACCTGCTGCCCCGTGACGAGGTGGCCCGCGCCATCAACAGCGAGGTGAAAGCCGGGCGCGGCAGCCCGCACGGTGGGGTCTACCTGGACATCGCATCCCGGATGACACCTGACGAGATCAAGCGC